>JBBQRY010000024.1:0-15092 GCA_038214335.1 Chthoniobacterales bacterium | reverse complement strand
GCGGCCAAGGCTTTTAAATTGAGATGGACCATCTCACGTTTGGTGTCTCGGATGCCGAGTATTGCCGCACCTGGAGCCCATCGGGCGCAAAACACCTCAATGATGGCTTTGACCAGCAGCCCGCAACGATCTCTTGGAGTGGCACAACCATCTGACCGACTCGGCCCGAATATCGAAGTCATGAGCTCTGCGGTGAGGAACTGTCCGAGTTCCTCCTGGCGACTTCTGGGGTTTTCGATGGCTGCGATTTTCATGGCGTCATGCTACCAAGCTGAGCTCCGTTTCGCCAGCGAACAAACGGGTATCGTTCGCAGGATCGAGCGCATTCCTTTTCGTCTCGAACCAGAGGCAGACGGGAATCTGCGTGCTGGAGAAGAGCTGCTGCGTTGAAAAAGTGAAACGTGAGAAGGATGAAGGATGAAGGATGAGCCGGAATGAAATGGAGACAGCCGCAGGCAATTATGAAGGGTTGGATTTCGCGCTCACGCCATACGGTGCAGGCTCTTCACGCAGCACTGAAGAATCGTGGGCGGCCTCGCGGGCGGCGCGGAGGGTGAGAGCGCGGGCGCGCAGTTCATCGAGCATGGTCAGCTTCTCCACGATGTCGCGGGCGGCGAGCGCGTGGCGGAAGGCGCGTTTGCTGGCGAGCATCTGGTGCAGGTCGAAGGTCATGGTGTATCGGTGAGGAATTGCCGGGTAAAGCGCTGCCAGGCTTCGACGAGATGATGGCGCACAATAATAGCTTGGAAGCGGTCGGCGTCGAGGACGCCTGACTCGATAAACTGGAGGAGCCGCGCTTTGTCCTTCGCCCGTCCGACTTGCAGAGCAATGCCGGCGAGGTGTTCGGCTGTGAAAACGCGCGCGGGTGTCTCGCCAACCGGCACAGTGATGGCATCGGCCAGGGCTTCCTCAACTAGCGGGCCGGTCGGCGGAAGGAATTGCACGGGCCACCCAGCTATCATCACGTATTCGCCCTCCATTTTGCAGCCCCGCGCAGCGAGGTAGTCGAAGATGGGTTGCGGACTGACCAGCAAAGACCCCGGCTCGTGGCGGAACGTCACGAAGATGTCCACGTCGAGCGTGGAGACGGGTTCCAGATGGAAGGTGGCCCCCACCGCACCGCCGATGGCATAGCGTTCGATCACGCCGTCGGCCTGCGTCTGGTTAATCGTGGTGATGACTTGGGCAATGTTCATGGGCGCAAATGGTCAGGCGGCGAATTGGTTCCCGCTGAGCAGGATTCGATGGCCCGCGGGATGGCGGTCTGGAAGTTTTCCCATCGGGCATAACCAAGCGGTTCCTGAAGGTCGCGGGTAAACCAGGACTCCACCGTTGATTCCTCAAGGTGAGAACGTGCTCGGCTTTCAGACCTCCTTCGTAACAACTGTTAGCATGGCACCATCCTGCATCAGCGTGGAGGCAAGTCAACGAAGCAGGAAGCGCCCCCCGAGATATTTTTTCGGGTTTGGCTGGCTCTGGTGAATCCGAGCTAGCCGAAGCGTCCGGTGATGTAGTCCTCGGTTTGCTTCTGGGCGGGGTTGGAGAAAATTTTCTGAGTTTCGGCGTATTCGATGAGTTTGCCGAGGTAGAAGAAGGCGGTTCTATCCGAGCACCGTGTGGCCTGCTGCATGTTGTGGGTGACGATGACGATGGTGAACTCCTGTTTGAGTTCGTGGATGAGTTCCTCGACTTTGACGGTGGCGATGGGGTCGAGGGCCGAGCAGGGTTCGTCCATGAGAAGGACTTTGGGTTGGTTGGCAATGGCGCGCGCGATACAGAGCCGCTGCATCTGACCGCCGGAGAGTCCGAGGGCACTCTCATGCAGGCGGTCCTTCGCTTCGTCCCAGAGCGCCGCGCCGCGCAGGCTGCGCTCGACGGCTTCATCCAGCACGCTTTTGCGGTTTTCTCCGCTGATCCGGAGTCCATAGACAATGTTCTCGTAGATGGATTTCGGAAACGGATTCGACTTCTGGAAGACGATTCCGATGCGACGCCGGAGGGCGATGACTTCTACGCTTTTGTCGAAAATGCTTTGTCCGAGAAGTCGGATGTCGCCGGTGTGGTTGATGCCGTCGATGAGTTCATTCATGCGATTGAAGTTTCGCAGAAGGGTGGACTTCCCGCAGCCGGAGGGTCCGATAAAGGCCGTGACCTGTTTCTCGGGGATGTCCATGTTGATGTCGAAGAGAGCCTGCTTTTTTCCGTAGAAAAAATCGAAGTCCCGCACGGTCAGGAAGTCGGGGCGTCCGGGCGAGGGTCCGTTGAGGTCGTCGGTCATGGTATTAAGTGTTTTTGGCTAAGAGCGTTTCGAGAACACGAGCTGGGCGGTCACATTGGCGAGTGTGACAAAGGCAACGAGCACGAGCGAGGCCGTCCATGCCATTTGGGTCTGGTGCGGATACGGGTAGGTCGAGAAATTATAGATGAGGACCGAGAGGGAGGCGGTGGGTTCGGAGAGGGATTTTGCCCAGAACTGGCTGAAGAGGGCGGTGAAGAGAAGGGGAGCGGTCTCGCCTGCGCCGCGGGCCACGGCAAGCATGACGCCGGTCATCATGGCAGGCAAAGCATCTGGGAGGACGACGCGCACGATCGTCTGGAACTTCGTGGCGCCGAGTCCGTAGGAGGCTTCGCGGTAGGCGGTCTGCACGCCGAGGAGTGCCTGCTCGGAAGTGAGGAGGATCGTGGGCAACATGAGCACGGCCAAGGCCACGCCGCCAGCCCATGCGGAGAAGCCACCTGTGGTCGCGACGACGATGGCAAAGGCAAAGACACCGCAAATGATCGAGGGGATCCCCGTGAGCAGCTTCGCAACAATCCGCACGGATTGCGCGAGGCGGGTGACGGGGCCGTATTCGATGATGTAAATCGCAGAGAGCATGCCGATGGGGGCGGACATGGCGAGTCCGAGCCCGACCATGACGAGCGTGCCGCGAATGGCATTGCCAAATCCACCGCCGACCATGCCTGCGGCTGGGGGAAGCTCGGTAAAGATCCGCCATGAGAGCAAGGGGAGTCCTTTTTGCAGGAGGAGAACAATGATCGAGAGGAGGGGGATGAGGGTCAGCAGGGAAAGCGCGACGCAGAGGGTGCTGAGGGCGCGATTGCGCAGCGATCTTCCCATGAGCTTGGCGGATTCCCCTTTCTCGTCCCGGAAAAAATCCGGCGCATGTGAGGCGATCGGGTCCATGGGGCTCAGCGAATTCCGGCTGTCTGGTTTTGCGTATGCCGGAGCACGGCCTCGCCGATGAGGTTCACGAAGAGGGTGATGACGACCAGGATGAGGGCCGCAAACATGAGCGAATGGACTTGCATGCCATCGGCTTCACCAAACTGGTTGGCAAGGAGTCCGGCCAGGGTGCCGCCGGGCGAGAGGAGCGACCATGAGAGGCGGGAGCTGTTGCCGATGAGCATGGCGACAGCCATGGTCTCGCCCATCGCGCGTCCGAGTGCCAAGATCGTTGCCGCGACAACGCCGGGGGCGGCGGTCGGGAGAATGACCCCGAGGATGGCTTCCCAGCGGGTGGCTCCAAGGGCGTAGGCTCCTTCGCGGAGGGTTTTGGGGACGGCGGTGAGGGAGTTGCGCGAGATGGCCGTGATCGTGGGGAGGATCATGAGGGCCAGCACGACGCTGGCGGTGAGCATCGAGTTTCCGTAGGCCGGCGGCGCAAAGAGCGTTTCCAAAACCGGAATCCCGTGTGTGGTCTCCAGCCCGTCGGGACCCACGGTGGTCCATGTGTTGTGAAATGTCGCAACCGCCCATGTGCCAAAGATTTTGATGAGGGGGATAACCACGAAAATTCCCCAGAGTCCATAGACGACGCTGGGGATCGCGGCGAGCATTTCGACGACAAACCGCACGGCCTCGCGCACCGGCAGGGGCAGGAAGTTTTCGCTCAGAAAAATCGCAATTGCGAGTCCGAGCGGGAAGGCAAAAAGGATGGCGATGGCCGAGCTGGCAATCGTTCCGATGATGAACGGGAAGACTCCGAAGTTTTCGCGGTTAGGCACCCAAGCCGAGCTGGTGAGAAATCCGAATCCGAATTTGTGCATGGCGGGCCATGCGCCGGAGAGGATCTCAAAGATGATCCATCCGAGGGTGGCGACGGCAGCGGC
This sequence comes from Chthoniobacterales bacterium, assembly GCA_038214335.1. Classification (GTDB taxonomy): domain Bacteria; phylum Verrucomicrobiota; class Verrucomicrobiia; order Chthoniobacterales; family Terrimicrobiaceae; genus QYQL01. Next base: position 10,979 of record JBBQRY010000024.1, on the reverse strand, counting down.
CGCCGCCACCCAGCAGAGGATATGGAAATAGTCCGGTCCTAAGCGCAGGTCCGCAATGGCTTGAGAATCGGAATCTTGTTGGGACACAATGCGGACCAGGTGAGGTCGATTATTTGACGGTCTCGAGGGCAGCTTTTGCTTTTTCGATGACAGGCCCCGGAAGCGGGATGTAGCCGAGATCGTCAGCAAAGCTCTGTCCGGTCGTGAGACCGTAGGTGACGAAGTCTTTCAGCGCCTTGAGCTTTGCAGCGTCGTCATATTTTTTGTAGAGCAGAAGCCAGGTGAAGCTGACGATGGGGTAATCGGTCTTCCCTTCGGGATCGACCGGCCAGATGCGGAGGTTCTCAGGCATCACGACATTGGCAAGGGTCGAGGCTCCGTTCTCACCGCCGGCAGCGATGAATTGGCCGGATTTGTTCTCGAGGTTCGCCATAGAAAGTTGGTTGCCACGGGCGTATCCGAACTCGACATAGCCGACCGTGCCGGGACTCTGCTTGACGAGTGCGGTGACGCCCTCGTTGCCTTTGCCGCCCACTCCGACCGGGAAGGTCACCGATTTGTCGGTGCCGATCTGGTCCTGGAAGTCTTTACTGATGGCCGAGAGGTGCTGGGTGAAGACAAATGTGGTGCCGCTGCCATCCGAGCGGTAGGCAACTTGGATCGGAAGAGCGGGAAGCTTGACGCCGGGGTTCGCCTTGGCAAGCACTGGATCGTTCCAGCTTGTGATTTTGCCGAGATAAATCCCAGCCATCGCTTCACGCGAGAGGTTCAGGTTCGCGACCCCAGGCAAGTTGTAAGCATAAACGATCTCTCCCGCCGTGGCAGGGATCATCACCGCCCCTTGGGGGACTTTGGCAATTTCCGCATCGCTTATGGCCGCGTCGCTCGCACCGAAGTCCACCACGCCCGAAATGAAGTTTTTGACCCCGGCTCCACTGCCGACCGATTGATAATTCACCTGCACACCGGGCTGAACCTTGTTGAATTCCACACCCCAGCGTTGGTAGAGCGGAGCGGGAAAGGAAGCTCCGGCACCGGAAAGCTGCTGCGCGGAAGAATGGGCGGAAAGTCCGAAGACAGCCGCGCCCGTGACGAGAAGGAGATGGTTGAGTTTCATGAGTTTTTTGAATTGAAGAAAACAGCCTAACCGGATGTGCCAGCCAGTTCCAAAACCGAATTGTTACAATTTTGTCACATAAAAGTTCTTTCCTTCGCGGAGGAAACGGTTTCGCTTCCAGAAGTGTTATGGAGTGAAATTATCCTTCGGTGGAGATCGCCGCAGTGCCCGTTCGGCGCTCAGTGAGGGCGCGGGTGACGGCTTCGACGACCTGCTCGACGGAGATTTTTTGCATGCAGACGTTGTGGCGGCAGGCGGTTTGGCGGTTGTTGGTGGCACTGACGCACGGGCTGCAGGCGAGTCCCGCCGTGAGGGTTTGGCAGCGGGGCAGAAGCACACCGAAGAGGCGCGGGGTTTCTGGCCCGAAAAGGACAACCGTGTTGACGCTGGTGAGGGTCGCGAAGTGGGCGGGTCCGCTGTCGTTGGTGACGAGCACATCGGCGAGGCCGTAGAGGGCGAGCAATTCGCGGAGCGTGGTTTTTCCGGCGGCATTAAAAACGCGATCCGAGCCAACCCGCTGGACGAGATCGCTGGTCTTGGCGGCTTCCGAGGGACCGCCCGTGAAGGCAATACGAAGGTTCGGGAATTTTGCCAGCAGGCGTTTGGCGAGTTCGATGTAATTAGCATTGTCCCACCTCCGCAGGGGGAGAAGATCGCTGGCATTGGCATTCAGGAGCACAAGGCTTTCGGGACGCCCTCCGCATTCCTTGGCAACCATCCGCTCCATCGCGGCGGTTTCGTCCGCCGTGGGCACAAAACGCGGAGGTTCAAAAATCCGGGGATCTGGCGGAACCCAGTCGAATTGCGGAAAGGCCTCCGGGTCGGAATCCAGCGCGGCCACAAGGCTGCGGAACGTGCTGCTCGTGTGGAGATGCGGATTGTAGCGGGGTCTGTGGGTGAACAGGTTGCCGCGCCATGGACCCTCCATGAAATACGCATGAAAACCCACGCGCTTGGGGATGCCGGTCAGAAAGCTGAATGCGGCAGTGGCCCGTGAGAAAAATTCCAGATCGATGAGGGCTTCGAGGCGGAGTTTGCGGATTTGGGCAAGCCGCTGGAGGGCACTCGTCACAATCGCGCTGAGTCCCGAGGTGTCGATGGTGAGGACGTTTTCTGGAGGAATGAGGTCGTGGGCATCCAGGATGAACCGGTTTTCATCGAACACGAGAAAGTAAACATTCTCGCGTCCGAAGCGTTCCACCGCATCTCGAATAGCCGCTCCGGCGAGGACCGTGGACCCTTGCTCGGCAAGTTTGACGAAGAGCAGACCCTTGCGGGAAGCGGAGGAATTTGGAAGGGCGCGCCCGACGAGGCGCAGCAGCTCGCAAACCAGGCAGGCCGCACCGCCCACCCAACGGTCCATGACCTGAAACAGCGGAGTGTTGGAAGCAAGACCAGCCATCAGAAAACGGGCAGAGAAAATTGAGCGAGTGGCATCCGATCACGCATATCGGTCGGCAGGCTCTTGCGCAAGTTTTTCCCTACTCTTAGACAGCCTGATGCTGGAGGGTCAGATTTCCTTTCCGAGGGTGGAACACCGGGACATTCCACCACCCCTCCGGGGCGGGGTGTTTGAAGGGGGAAAGAACCGGCGGTTTTCACCACCGGCTATGCTCCGATAGTCTCTCCGGGACATCATGAATTCCCGAACGGCATTGAGCTTATACGTGCTCGGGCTTACGGACGGCGACCCAGAAGATGGATTCGATCTGGGAGGTGAGGATGGCAGATTCCTCGTCGGAGAATTGGTAGGCGATGTGTCCTCCCACGTAGGCGCGGTTGGGGGTGTATTCGGTGCCTTCGGTGTTGAGCCCTCCCATGAGGGTCACTTCCCCGGAGCGCGCGTTGGATTTGCTGGGGATGACCTTGCTCAGATAAGGACCGTGAATTTCAAAATTGTAGGTGCTGTTTGAGGTCTTCACCACGACCTTGTCCCCGACGCAGAGGATGTCCAAATTGAGTTTTTTCAGGGATTGAACGGTGGGAGGAGAACTGGGCTTGGGAGGTGCGATTTCTTGGGAGGCCTCGGTCTTGGCCGGCAACTTATCCCGCAACGGCTCGCTGTGGGCATTTCCGTTGCGTGGAGTTTCCGAAGGCGGCGGCACTGAAGGCGGCTTGGAAACCGGTCGGAGGAGGGGCAACGCGATAGCGTCTCGCTGAAGAACGCCGTTTTCTTCTGTCATTGTCGCAGTCATAGGATTTTGCCGAGTATCAGCATTTGCCAAGCTATCACGCCCGCTCCGAATTGCAAGCAGGCGTTTTGAGTTTGATCGGCGCAGGGTGCATCTCAAAAAGTGCAATCGGCGATGGAAGGTCAGGGAGCATAGGCGATACTCGGCTGCGCTTCGGTTGCCCTCCCTTGGCCAAACTTTCGACTCTTCCCCTTTGCACGGAAGCGCTGTCGCGCGGGTTTCCCCCCTGTGGGGAGCGGAGACTCCGCAAACAATAGCCAATCTGAAAACAGGCGAGACGCCTGTTCTCCCTGTTTCCACATTTCGGAGCTGCCCCCCTGATTACTTTCCGAGCGAGCGAGTCTGGAAGGTAGGAGGAGGCAGATTCTCTGGAAGCCCGAGAGGATCAATGATTTCCTCGGGCTCTTCATCTTGACGCACAGGGCGGCCCTCGGCATCCATCAACCGAGCAGTGACAAAGATGATGAGGTTTCGCTTGATTTTCTGGGTGACGTCGGACCGGAAGAGTCGTCCGGCCAGCGGAATGTCTCCAAGGAGCGGAACCTTATCCTGCGTTTTCTGCACATCCTCACGGATGAGTCCGCCAAGCGCCACGGTCTGTCCGTCCCAGATGCTCACGCTGGTGGTGACTTTGCGGGTTGCGAAAATGGGCTGGTTGATGACGTTGGGGGTGATTTCAAATGTGCCAATGATTCCAAAAGAAGATGTCGGACCGATCACAGGCGAACCGTAGTTTATAAATCCCTCAAACTCAACAACTTCTGGAGATAGATTCAAATCTATCGTATAGTTATCTGCTCCGATCTGAGGCTCCACTTCCAAGGTGACACCAATATCTCTGCGCTCAAAAGTTGTGGGAGTCGTGGGAGTGACGACACCAGAGACCGCAATGACTCCACCTGTGATACCGGAGGTTGAACTGCTACTACCTCCGGTGGTGGGTGCGGGAACTTCGGGTGGATTGAATTGCGTCGGATACGGAAATTCTCTGACCACCTTAACGACAGCTTTGTTTCCACTTTTCGTTGTCACTTTGGGTGCACTCATTAAATCAATGCCTTTTTGCTGGTTCAAAGCGCGAATGACGACTTGAAATTGCGGATTGGTAAAAATTCCTGAGAGTCCAAAAATTCCTGGTGCGGCGGCAGTCACTCCCGGTGCGATGCCAGCGAGCAGCGCATTTAAGGAGTTCGCAGTGATCGCAGCATCGGGGGTATTCCCTGCCCCAGACCGCAAGCCACCTGTAACGGGATTTTGACCGACATTGCCAAATGGATACGTGGCCGCGTAATCTGAATTCACCGGATCGCCATATCCACGGGTTCCTCCGGCACCGTAAGTGCCCCCGCCGATGGAGAGTGGGCCAACCATCCAATTGAAGCCCAGCTCTTTGAGATTGTTTTGGGAAATCTCCAAGAATTTGGACTCAATTTCCACTTGGGTAGGTGCCACGCCGTTGGTGGCGGCCACGATGTTCTCGATGAGGTCCAGGGCATTTTGCGTGTTGCGCACGAAGAGCTTACTTCCGGCGGGCACGTATTGGGCAAAGGAGTTGGGCGGGAATAGGACCCCTTGACTTGCAAGGAAAGCTTGGGCATCTTTGCCCCCCGGAATCCGCCTTGTACCCAAGGCATCCGTCGAACGCCCGGGCGCAGGAATGTCATTGGCATTCGTGGCATCAGCATTGGAGGGAATAAAGCCCGGAGGAACCCTGAATTCTTTGGTGAAGAGGTCGTCGGTATTTTCAGAGATCGGAACAATGGAAACGGCGAAGGGTTCGATTTTATACTTGAGACCGGCGAGTTCCGTGAGGTAGCGAAGGGCTTCAATGAGCGGAACATTGCTCAGAGAGAGCGTAATTTTGGAATCCCCTGTGATCTGCGGAGTAGCAGTGGGTTCTGTTCCTGAAACGGCATTGGGGTCAACAGGTGCCTCGGCAGCAGGGGCGATGGGAAGTTTGAGCACGATGTTCACGCCCCGCTTCATCTTAGGATCGTCGGTCGTGTTGTCCAAATCGCGACTACGTTGCTTAAGGAATTCTACCGCCTCGCGGATGGTGGTGTCATTGAGTTCGATCTTAGGGATCACGATCCGGTTCAACTTGGCGGTGATCGCCTCCACGTTGTTGCCAGCGATATTGCGGCCTTGGGCCTCGAACGAGGTATCGCGTGCGCTGAATCGGCGCACCGGGCGCTCCCATGCGCGTTCCACAAGCCACAGCATCCGGCTGCGGGTTTCATTATACGCGTTATCGTAGTATTGGCTTTTCCGTTTATTGACATTTTCCATACCCATCCGGGCGGCGCTGTTATAGCGATCGATATTCAAGACCTGTTCGTAGCGCTTCATGGCGAGATCAAAGCGGCCAGTGGCAAAAAAACCGTCCGCTTCGGCTAGGAGCTTGGAAACCTGGTCGCGGTTTGCGGCAAATTGTGGAGTGACGGTCTTGTTGAAATAGTCTGGTTGCTCCAAATGGGAAAGGAAAGCGACAGCCGGCTTGCATCCGGGATTGAACTGCGGAAGCAGAATTGTCTTAGCCACTTTTTCGGCATCGCCATAGCGTCCGTTCTGAGCCAAATCATTAGCATAGGCCATCCCGGCATCGGTAAACTTGGCAACTGCCGGATTTCGCTGTGACGCAGCGGCAGAACCCTCCGGGATTTGATCAAGGGCATCCAAGTAATTGACGTAAGCCACCTCGAATTCTTTATTGCCCATGGCCTTGTCGCCACTGGCAATGAGGCGGTTTGCTTCAACCATATTGGCCTGACGCCGAACAATTTCGCGATTGGCCAAGGTCTCGGCATTCTGGGCTGCGGCTGGAACCAGCGAGGCAAGGAGCATTGCCCCCAACAGAGGCAGAATAGGTGATACGAATCCCTTCAGGAGCGGACAAGCCGCAAGCTGAGCGGCTGTGTTTGGCAGTTGCGGGACAGGCACGGAGCGTTCAATCTCCGGGGAAAGAATGGTGCTTTGTTTCATCGAAAAAGATAATTATTGTGGCAGAGGGATGGTGGAAGGGTCGCCAAGGATGGATTCCTGTCCAATTCCAGCGGCGCTGGGAATCGCGATCACCTGATCTTCGACATCCGCTCTGATCAATGGCTGACCGGCAGGATCCAGCAGGCTAGCTGTCACAAACATGATCAGGTTGCGTTTCACGTGCTGGTCGGCACTGGTGCGGAAGAGACGTCCCACAAGAGGAATATCCCCAAGGATCGGCACTTTGTCCTCAACCTTCTGCACGTCCTCGCGCATGAGACCACCGATGACAACGGTCTGGCCATCATAGACGGACACCGAGGTGGTGACTTCGCGGGTAGAAAACACCGGTTGGTTGATGACGTTTTGGGTCGCAAGAATTTGGGTGCTAGGCCCAAGAATAATTAGGGGGTCTGGAGGAGGTGTAAATCCAATCACCCCGGCGACGCTGGCGCTAATGGGGCTACCGTAATTGATAAATCCATCGAATTCCACAACCCGGGGAGCCAAGACCAGATCGATCGTGTAACCATCCGGTCCGACGGTAGGTTCTACTTCGAGAGTAATACCCGTAGGCTTCATCTCAAAAGCGGTGGGAGTGGTCGGAACGACCGGAGCGAAGACGGAACCCTGTGAGGCTTGGACCTGCGGAAGATCATATTCGGAAGGATACCGAAACTCCCGCACGATCTCGATGGTTGCACGCTGGCCGCTCTTGGTAGTAACTTTCGGAGCACTCACCAGATCGACTCCCTTCGATTGGTTGAGGGCGCGCAGGACGATTTGGAACTCAGGGTTCGTGAACACCCCGGCGAGAGCAAGGAGCGCGGGAGCGGGACCAACCGGACTTCCGAACAACAATCCATCGACCGCGTTGACACTAATAGCACGGGTGCCAGAACGGTTGCCGGAGGTAATCGGACCCTGCGAATTTGAAGTAGCTCCAATGGGAATTCCAGAACCTGGGTCAACCATCGGGAAAGAATTTGCACCCAATGTCGTGCCGCCCGGGGTGGTGCCGCCACCACCGTAGGTGCCCGTTCCGAAGGGCAGGGCAAACTGGCCGACCAACCAATCAAATCCAAGTTCTTTGAGATTGTTTTGGGTGATCTCGAGGAATTTCGATTCAATTTCTACTTGGTTGGGAGGTGTGGTTATGGAATTGTCCACGAGGTTGTCAATGAGATCCAGATTCGACTGGGTGTTTTTGACGATGAGTCGGCTGGTGGAGGAAATGTAGTTCGCGCTGGCTCCTTCAGGGAAGCTGACACCTTGAGCTTCGAGGAACTCGCGGGCACCGGAACGGGCGGTTACGGCCGACAGCGAGCCTGGGGCGACGCCGGCAATCGGGGCGGCAGCACCTGCTGCGGGAAGAGCAGAAATGAAGCCCGGGGGAACCCTATATTCCTTGGTGATGAGTTCTTCAATGTTTTCGGATTGAGGAACAACGACCACCGAGTAGGGCTCTACCTTGAGCTTGAGGTTGGCGGCACGGGCCACGTAGTCAATCGCAGTGCCGAGCGGAACATCGGTGAGCGAAAGCGTGATACGTGAAGCAGATTCCACCGCTTCGGGAGAAAGCTTGAGCACGATGTTGATACCCTTACGGGTGGGATCCTGCTCGATGTTGTCGAGGGCGGCGGCGCGTTGCTTGAGGAAGTCGAGTGCCTCGCGGACGGTGGCGTCGCGGAACTCGATTTTGGGAACGATGATTTCGTCGAGCTTGCGTTTGATATTTGCGCTGCCGCGGGTGTCGAGTTGGGGCTGGTCAATGATTTGCGTGGCGGCCACATCGAATTTATGAACCGGGAGTTCCCATGCCTTGTACACCTGGCGGACCATGTCGCCACGGGCTTCGTTGTAGGCGGTTTCCTGATATTTGATGCGGGCGTTATTGACCTGCTCCATACCGCGCCGGGCGGCGATGTTGTATTTGTCCACATTGAGCACCTGCTCGTAGCGCTTGAAAGCGAGGTCGTAGCGTCCGGTGGCGTAGAACCCTTGCCCTTCGGCGAGCAGGCGTTTGACTTCTTCCACATTGGCCACGAAGCCCGGGGTCATGGTCTGGCTGTAAAAGGACGTCTTGTCTTTGAGTTCGTCGTTCAGCGCAACAGCCGGACCGTAGTCTGGATTGTAATCCTTATCGAGAACCACCGCGACGGTGGTCTTGGCATCCTCAAAGCGTCCTTCGGAAATGCGTTGGCGGGCCAGCTTGACGGCGGCTTGGCTGAATCCGTCCAACGCTTGGTTGCGCACAGATGCGCTGGCAGAAGCTCCCGGTGGCAGCATGTCCACGGCACTCTTGAAGTAGGCAAAGGCGCTTTCGAAATCCTGCCCTTCAAGCGCTTTCTGACCTTTGGCAACAATTCCCGACGCGTAGGCGGTCGTCTCCTCCATGCGGCGAATTTGTCCCTCGGCGGTTCCTTGGACCCCCGGGTATTGGGCGATACCTGTATTCGCAAGAGCAAAGCAGGCTCCCATCACAAGCAGGGAGAGCAGACCCGAAGCAGCGGGTCTCTTGAGCATGGACGAAGTGAGGGGCATGGGCGAATGGCCCATGCGATAAAGCAACGGGATAGAGTTCATGAGTGGTTCTGGCAGCATGGAAGGAAAATCTGAGCGGTTGGTCATTCCGCCTTTCCGATCCGGAATTGTTGTCCGGATTCAGAGTCTTGTATTTGGGCTTCTGTGGCGGAAATGTCAATAAGTTTGTATTTTCTGTTGGGTTCTGGCGGTAGCGAGAACTCATCGTCCTTCTTCACGCGGAGCTTGGAGTTGTCAAAAAGGTAAAGAAATTCGCCGAAGGAGGTCGGGTCATCGGCCTCTTTGTTATACACCAGCACGATTTTTTGGCCGGTTTCGGTATTCTGAATCGTGAGTTCGGAAGTGTTGAAATCCATGTCATTTTTTTGTTCGGATTTCCTCTCGAAGGACAGCAACTTGTAGGGGGCGCCCTCGATCATATCGCCGAGCTTGAGGAACTGGGTGCGGGCTTTGGTATCCTTCGCATTGATGATGAAGGTCTCCCCGTCGCCAGCTTCTCCACCAAATTTGAGACGGAAAGGCACGGGATCAAATTTCGTGAGGCGGAGTTTGGAGGGATACGGCGCAACGGATTTGTCGTTGGTGGGGTCGGTCCCGGCGAGGAACTCCTCGAGGTTCGAGAACCGGTCTTTATCGGGATCGGCATCCCGGATGTTGGGATCGCCGTAGTCCAAGTTGTATTTGACCAGCCAGGCATTGCTGATCGGCGGATGCAGCGGCGCTCCGGCTTCGAGGGGGTCATAGATTTTGTCATCCTTGAGAACGTAAGGCCGTGAAACAAAAACCGAGCCTTCGTGCGGACTCCATGAGCGAGGATCCGTGGCATTGGCGGCGGCCTGCTGGATGGAATCGACATCCGGCGCCACGATCGTGTTGTCGGGTTTCTTGTTGGTGTTGCGCTCTGCGAAGGATTCCGGAAACGCGGAAGCCTGCATGATGAGCCATGCGGAGCAGAGGATCAACGCCAAGGCGAACGCCCCAAGGAGCGCGCGTTCGTAGTTTTTCTTTATCCAGTTCATGAAAGTTACTTTGTCGGCACCTCGGGTTCGGAGAAATCCAGCATCTCAAGGCGAAGTGCCACTTTGAGCTGTTCCCGACCGAGGATCACCTGCATGCCGCTGGCATCCTTGTTGTCGGCGTTAGGAGCAAAGACGCTGGCTGCGGAATTATTTGTCGGCTCATTGGATTTTTTGGGCGGGGCGAGTGGGCTGGTATTCTGGACTTCGATGGAGCGGACGATCAGGAATTGGTCGGAACCCAGAAGCGAGTTGAAGACGACACGGAATTTCGGCTGTTCGGCGGTGAACGAAACATCAAACGGGTACCGGGAGACGACAGGCTCGGCGGCCTCTTTCTTTTTTCCAGCGGCGGGCTGTCCGGTTTCCTGCGGCAGCGGGATACGATCCACGCCGTCAATCGAGGAAATTTTGAAGTCCACCAAGCGCATGATGATCGATTGGATGACAAGGAATTGTCGATTCAGGAACGGGGAGGCTTCGGCGGTGGGGACTTGGGTTTGATACTGATCGAAACCGAAGTAAAAATTGGCAGGCAACTTGACCCCGTTGGCATCCGCCTTTTCGCGGATTTCGTTGACGGCGGTGCGGAGTCCGTCTTGGAACTGTTGGGGCGAAACCTCCATGTTGAGAGGCACTTCCATCTTGGCAAGCTTGGCGCGGAGTGCGGTGATCCGGGTCCGGTAGTCATCGAGCGAGGTCTGCATGGTTTGCTTATTTTCCGCAGCGGGAAACGGCACCTTGTTTTGCAGGGTATGGAGCTTGGCAACGGCGGTGGTGTATTCCTCGGACACCGTGGCAAACGAAGAGGCAGACTGGATGATGAAGTATCCAAGAACAGCTACGCCCAGAAGGGTAACCGTCGTGAGGCCGGCGAGGAAGGGATTGTCCTTAAACCAATTCATGGGAGAGCGATCGGGTTGCGGAGAGGCAGAACCAAAGTAAACCCATACGCCCAGCTTTCTCCGGTGGGCGTGGTGCGTTGGGTGATAATTTTCGCGCGATCTTCGGGAAGGTTGAAGACGTTTGACGTTTTCAAGTTGTCTACAAACTCATCCACGATGCGGGCTTCCTTATCGTTGGGAGGATTGTCGAGGTAGAGGCCCTTGATCTCGAGGGCGGTGATCC
>JBBQRY010000023.1:0-15277 GCA_038214335.1 Chthoniobacterales bacterium | reverse complement strand
GGCTTGGAGGTCGATGCGCGGGATGGCGCACCGGGTGTCCTCTCGGCCCGCTACGCCGGGGAACAGGGCAACGACGAAGCCAACAACGCCCTGCTTCTGCGCAACCTTGATGGACTGTCACGCACCGCCCGCTTTCGCTGCGTCATTGCCCTCGCACGGGGTGGAACATTGCATGGGACGTTTGCGGGGGCGGTGGAAGGGACCCTGCTGGAGACTCCGCGCGGGTCGAGCGGGTTCGGATACGATCCGCTTTTTATCCCGGAAGGCTTCAGCCAGACGTTTGCGGAACTTGATGCCGCTACCAAAAACCGCCTCAGCCACCGCGCCCGTGCGCTGGAGGCTCTCGCCCAATGCCCGCTTCTCCTTGACTGAAGATGAATGGGGGCAGCACCGGGTTTTTTCGCGATTTTCAGAAAAAGTTCTTGCGTTTGAGCTGATATTAGATTTCCTAATAATTCATTCACCATGAGCGCTACTATTCAAAAAATTGATCATTTGGGGATTGCCGTCAAATCCATTGAGGCCGCCCTGCCGTATTACGAGAAGACCTTGGGTTTCAAATGCGAGCACTTCGAAGAGGTGCCTTCCCAGAAAGTGCGCACGGCGTTTTTTGCCTGCGGCGAGGTTCATTTGGAGCTGCTGGAGCCGACCGATCCCGAGAGCACGATTGCGAAATTCATAGAGAAAAACGGCGAAGGGATTCACCACATTGCCTTTGCGACGAACGACATCACCGGTCAGCTTGCGCAGGCGAAGGAATCCGGCGCACGCCTGATCCACGAAGTTCCGATTGACGGAGCGGGCGGCAAGCTGGTGGCCTTCCTGCATCCGAAATCTACTTTCGGCGTTCTCACGGAATTCTGTCAGCCCAAACCCGGCACAGCCGCCCACTAACCAGCCGATCCAACCACCAGAACACTCCTACTACCATGGCCATTAAAAAAGAATTTCTCGAAGATCTCGAAGTCCGCCGCGCCAAAGCGCTTGTCGGCGGAGGACAGGACAAGCTTGACGCCCGTCGGAAAAAAGGTCTCATGACCGCCCGCGACCGCTTAGACGCGCTTTTCCAGCGCGGCACGTTCATGGAATTTGGAATGCACGTCCAGCACGCCTGCCACAATTTCGGAATGGAGAAAAAAGAACTTGCCGCCGATGGCATCGTCACTGGCACGGGCTACGTCGGAGACCGTCCGATCGCCGCTTACAGCGAAGATTTCACGGTTGCGGGCGGATCCCTCGGTCAGATGCACGCCCAGAAAATTTGCGACATCATGGACTTCGCGCAGCAGTCCGGCATGCCGGTGGTTTGTTTCAACGACTCCGGTGGAGCCCGTATTCAGGAAGGCGTCGAGTCGCTTTCCGGCTACGGGAAAGTATTTTTCAAAAACGTGCTTCTGTCTGGAGTGGTTCCGCAGATTTCGGTCATTGCGGGTCCATGTGCCGGGGGTGCAGCCTATTCCCCGGCTCTCACCGACTTCCAAATCATGGTGAAGGATCAGGCCAACATGTTCATCTGCGGACCGGAGGTCATTCTTGCTGCAACTGGTCAAAAATGCACGATGGCCGAAGTCGGAAGTGCCGCCGCCCATGCAACGATCAGTGGCAACATCCACTTCGTGGCAGAAAACGACACGCACGCCATTGCGATTGTGCAGAAGCTGCTCTCGTTTATCCCGTCCAACAACATCATGGATCCTCCCCACGATCTGTCGCATCCGCTGGTTCTGGAAGACGATCCGGGCATGGATGAGCTCGTGCCAGAGGATGGAAAAAATCCGATGGACGTGAAGGATGTCATCAAGCGGCTGGTGGACCATGAGGATTTCTTTGAGGTCCAAATGGACTTCGCAAAAAACATTGTCGTTGGGTTCGCCCGCATTCAGGGCGTCGTCGTCGGCATCATTGCCAACCAACCAAAGGTCAAGGCCGGGGCGCTGGATATCGATGCGTCAGACAAAGGTGCGCGCTTCATCCGCTTCTGCAATATTTTCAATATCCCCATTGTTACGCTGGTGGACACTGGCGGATTCCTTCCTGGCATCGCCCAAGAGCGCGGCGGGATCATTCGCCATGGTGCGAAGATGCTCTTTGCTTACGGTGCTGCCACGGTTCCCAAGATCACGGTCATCCTGCGCAAAGCCTACGGCGGCGCCTACCTTGCCATGTGCAGTCAGGATCTCGGCGCGGATCTCGTATTCGCATGGCCGACGGCGGAAATTGCGGTCATGGGTGCTGAAGGCGCGGTTCGGATTCTCTACAAGCGGGAAATTGACAAAGATCCGTCTTGCGAAGCCAAGCTCATCGCCGATTACCGTGCGAAATTCGCTTCGCCCTACCAGGCGGCCAGCAAAGGAATGATCACCGACGTGATCCGTCCCGCACAGACTCGTGCGATGGTGGGCATGGCCCTGCGCAACACGCTTTCCAAGCGCGAAACCCGTCCGCCGAAGAAACACGGCAACATCCCGCTCTAACTGATGAACTTCGGGCTCCTAGCGGAAGCGGCTGCTCCGCCAACAAATTGGGGAATGCTGTCCATCATCCTTGGTGGCATTTTCCTGTTCATGTTCGCAATCCGGATTCTTGGGTTGTGGCTGGCCGCGACACATCCTGCGCCGCCTGTCGCCACGGTGGCCGATCATGAGGAATTCGTTGACGAATCCCCCGTCGCGGCCGGACTCGATCCCAAAATCCTTGCAGTCATCGCCGCCACGGTCTCCGAGGTGCTGAAACAACCGCACCGGATTGTCGGCGTGAAAAAAGCTCCTTCCGTCGAATCGCTCATGCAGCACTGGTCGATGGAGGGCCGACGCGCGATTTACTCCTCGCACAAATTCCGATGAACTCCCTGCTCACCATCACACTCGTCATTTACGGGTTGGCTTTCGTTCTCTCGATGCTCGTGGCTGGAATGATCAAGCTCGTCTATTACACCGTGCGGTTTTTCACCGCGATTCAGGAGGCTAAAAAATGAGTTGGCACGACGTTCTCAGTTTGTTCCAAGGTTTGCAGACGCTGGTCGATGCGTCTCCGGTCCTCATGGCCGCGCGAATCGGCTTCATCATTCTCGGCATGTTGCTGGTCTATCTCGGCAAAAAAGGTGTGCTTGAGCCACTGCTGATGGTGCCGATGGGGTTGGGCATGTCGGCGGTGAATGCGGGGGTGCTGGTGCTGGACACCGGAAAAACCGGCACCCTGTTCCTTGACCCGCTCGTCACCAACCAAGAGCAACTATTCAGTCTGCTCCAGATCGATTTCTTGCAGCCGATCTACACGCTCATGTTCAGCAATGGCCTCATTGCCTGCTTTGTGTTCATGGGCATTGGTGTGCTGCTGGATGTCGGCTATGTGCTGGCGAGACCATTCCTGAGCATGTTTCTTGCGATCTGTGCCGAACTCGGCACGGTGGCGGTCTTCCCCATCGCGATGGCACTCGGGTTCAATGCGAATGACGCCGCCTCGGTGGCAATGATTGGTTGTGCCGACGGACCAATGGTGCTTTACACCTCGCTCATGCTATCAAGGGACCTTTTTGTTCCTATTGGCGTGGTCGCCTACCTCTACTTGGGCCTCACGTATGGCGGGTATCCCTATCTGATCAAATTCCTTGTTCCCGCCAAGCTCCGCGCCCTTCCCATGGTCGAGAAAAAAGTGCTGGTCGTCACTTCCGCCGAGAAGCTGGCCTTTGCCGTCGTTGGCTGCACGGTACTGTGCCTGCTCTTCCCCGTGGCAGCGCCGCTCTTCTTCTCACTCTTCCTTGGTGTGGCGGTGCGCGAAGCCGGTCTGCATTACTTTGTGGATTTCATTGGCGGTCCGCTGCTTTACGGAGCCACCTTGTTTCTTGGCCTCACACTTGGTGTGCTGTGCGAAGCGGCCACCATCCTGAGCCCGAAGGTGCTCCTCCTGCTGATCCTCGGAATGGTAGCCCTCCTGCTTTCGGGAATCGGCGGTATCGTGGGCGGCTACATCGTGTATCTCCTGAGTGGCCGCAAATTTAATCCGGTCATCGGCATCGCGGGAGTGAGCTGTGTGCCCACGACGGCAAAAGTCGCGCAAAAATCCGTCTCCGAGGTCGCCCCAAATGTCGTCATCCTTCCTGTCGCCCTCGGTGCAAATATCAGCGGAGTCATCACCTCCGCCATCCTCACCGGCATCTACGTGACGATCATTCCGCACCTGAACAACCTTCTGAAATGACCGCCCTAACACGCTTTGGACCCTGGATCACAGGCATCGCGCTTTGCTTTGTTGGAGTGCTGCTTGTTCGTGTGCCCGCGCTCCGCGAGATCTCATGGATGCTCCCGGCAGTGGGCTACGCCCTCGCGGGGCTGGGGCTCTTTCGCATCGCACTGGGCGTTCGCGCCCGTGTGGACAACGACGAATTCCGTAAAAACTCCCGACCTCACTCGACATGACCAAGCGACTCCGCATCACCATCAATGGCGAAATTTTTGAAGTATCCGCAGAGGTTATGGACGAACCCGGTCAAGCGACGACGGCCGCGCCTACGGCAACCGCCTCTATGCAGATCGCGGCCCCTGTCCTTGCGCCCTCCTTGGTGCGTTCCTCCGCCCCTGCCAGCGGCGGCGCGATTCCTAGCCCGATGTCCGGAAAACTGGTGAGCTACTCGGTGAAGGTCGGCGACTCGGTGGCGATCGGAGACGAACTGGCCATTGTTGAGGCCATGAAAATGAACACTTATGTGATGGCGGAATTTGGCGGCAAGGTGCAAGAACTCTGCGCCAAGCCTGGGGACGGAGTCGAGGAAGGTCAGACGATTCTCATTGTGAAATAATAGCCGGGTGTGTTGGAATGCCGGGAGCTCTTTCTCCCGATGCACTTCCTCCTCGCCACAGAACCTCTCAACGGACACCCGGAATTCTTTGAAAACCTCGGTTATCAGACCGTAGGAATTCTTGTCGTCATCACCTCCCTCGGCACACTCTGGCTCTGTGTCGAAATCCTTGGCCGCCTGCTGAACGCCTACGCCCATCAGGCCGCACCCGCGCAATCGCCCGCGCCAGCTCCTGCGAGTCCGCCATCGACTGAGTCCTCAATCACCCCGGAAATCTGTGCCGCCATCTCGGCTGCGATCACCAACGTGCTCGGATCCGAGGTGCAAATCCACTCGATCACTCCGTCACCAAAAACCCAGGCAAACCCGTTCGTCCAAGCGTGGTCTGTCGAAGGCCGCCGCCAAATTTTCCACTCCCACACCCTCCGCTGACTCATGCTCAAAGACTATCTGGATTTTTTTCAACTCACTGGTTTTCCCTCCATCACATGGCAGATGCCCGTCATGTGGGCCATCGTGATGGTGCTGCTCTACTTGGCTGTTTACAAAGGTTTTGAGCCCCTTCTGCTGGTTCCCATTGCCTTCGGCGCCCTGCTGGCCAACCTTCCGTCCGTCGGGCTTGTCAATGAACCCATTGGCGCGATGGTTAGCCCGGTCGCGGGGTCCGTCATCGAGATGCACGTGAAGCCCGGAGAGTTTTTTGAAGAAGGAGCCCTCATTGCCGTCGTCTCCAACCCCGAAGGCCGCGAGGAAATCCATGCCCACGCACGGGGTCAGGTCTCCGTTGCACACAAAGCCGTCGGCGACCGCGTGCTGGCAGGCTCCCTGCTCGTCACCGCCTACAGCTCGGAACCCGGCGGACTTTTCTACTACATCTCGCGCGGCATTGAGTGGGAAATCTTTCCGCCCCTGATTTTCCTTGGCGTCGGTGCGCTGACGGATTTCGGCCCGCTCATTGCCCGTCCGATCACGCTCCTCCTTGGCGGGGCAGCACAGATTGGCGTGGCCGTGACATTTATGGCGGCCACCCTCTTGGGCTTCACCGTCGGCGAAAGCGCGTCCATCGGAATCATTGGAGGAGCCGATGGGCCCACTGCAATTTTCCTCTCCGCCAAACTCGCCCCCCACCTGCTGCCCGCCATTGCCGTTGCCGCCTACAGCTACATGGCCCTTGTGCCGCTCATCCAACCGCCGATCATGAGAGCGCTCACGTCGAAGCAAGAACGCCTCATCCGCATGACCTCGCTGCGGCACGTCGGAAAACTCGAAAAATTGATTTTCGCCCTCTTGGTCACCATCCTCTGCATCCTCCTCGTGCCCGCAGCCACCTCCCTCATTGGCATGCTCATGCTCGGGAATTTCTTCCGCGAATGCGGAGTCACCGACCGCCTCGTCAAGACCGCCCAAAACGAAATCATCAACATCATTACGATCTTCCTCGGCACCTCCGTGGGAATGACCATGACCGGAACCCGATTCCTGCGCCAAGAGACATTGCTCATCATCGGCCTCGGCGTTGTGGCCTTCGGAGTTTCCACCGCAAGCGGAGTCCTCATGGCCAAATTCCTCAACCTCTTCCTTAAGAAAAAAATCAACCCGCTCATCGGTTCGGCAGGCGTCTCGGCCGTTCCCATGGCCGCCCGCGTATCGCAGGTCGAAGGCCAGCGCGCCGATCCCAACAACTACCTCCTCATGCACGCCATGGGCCCCAATGTCGCCGGCGTCATCGGCACCGCCGTCATCGCCGGCTACTACATCGCCACCGTCACCCGCTAACCCATCAGAAGGGGTCAGTCCCATAACTTATAATTTCCGTAAAATCGACGGTTGTCCTATTTTTTTGACAGAAACTTCTTCCAAGGAATGGCCTACTGAACTTCGTCCGGCACGCGTGCGTCATGCGTGTGGATTTTCCGCTCTTGCCCGAAGACGTTTGCGTGGCAGAGTGGAGGCCGTGAACGCAAGGATTCTGGTTTTTCTTTTTTTTGGTGTGCTCTCGTTATTGCACGCGGCGGACGAGCTTGCTTCATTTCCGGGATGCACGTTGGTTCCGACAGAATGGGCGGATGGCGACAGTTTTCGAGTGAAATTTCTGGACGGTCGTGAGCAGACGGTGAGGATTTACGGCGCCGATTGTCTGGAATGGCATGTGAACGATGAAAGTGATGCGCGGCGACTGCGGGCGCAGCGACGGTATTTTGGAATCGGCGACGGAGCCGTGCAGTCCTCGATCCTTCAGGCTCGGGGCTGGGGGGAGACGGCCGGTCGCCGCACCTCCGAATTGCTGGCCAAGCCCTTCACGGTGGTCACATCTTTTGCGGACGGACGCGGCGACGCACGCTTCCAGCGGGTCTATGGATTTGTCACAACATCCGAGGGCGAGGATTTGGCGTCCGTCTTGGTGCGCGAGGGGCTGGCCCGAGCATTCGGGGTCGCACGGAGCCTGTCGGATGGTACGTCCGCCTCGGAATACCGCAAGCGGCTGGAGGATTTGGAGCTGACGGCGGCGTCCGGACGGCAAGGGATTTGGGCGGAAACCGATTGGTCACGTCTTGCTCAAGACCGGCAGGCTGAGCGAAAAGAGGAAGCTGAGATTTCGCAGTCCATTGGGAAATTGATTCCATCCGGCGGCGTCGATCCGAATAGTGCCTCTCGCGATGAGCTAATGAGTCTGCCTGGCATTGGGGACGTGCTGGCGAACCGGATCATCGAAGCCCGAATCGAAGGGCCCTACCGCACCGCAGAGGATCTGCGGCGCGTGAAGGGACTGAGCCAGAAAGTGATCGATTCTCCACACCTTCGGTTTTCCACTTCCCAATCTACTGAAAAGAATTCTCCATGATCGAACGTCTTGACCGCACCTTTTCCCGATTCGCGATTCGGGGACTCATCCGCTACATTGTTGCCCTCAATGCGCTGGTCTTCATCCTAGTGACCGTGAGTCCAGAGTATGCCGACGCCCTGAGTTTCAACAGTGCAGCCATTCAGCGTGGCGAAGTCTGGAGGCTGGTGAGCTGGATTTTTCTTCCAAACACTCAGAGCCCTTTATGGGTTCTCTTTTACCTCATGTTCACGTGGTGGCTGGGCGACATCCTTGAGGCGACGTGGGGAAGCTTCCGACTGAATGCCTATTACTTTCTCGGTATGTTTCTCTGCATCGCCTCTGCACCGCTCTCCAAAACCCCAGACGGCAACCTTTACTTCAATCTCTATTTGAACCTTTCGCTCTTCCTTGCCGTTGCCACATTGGTTCCCAACATGGAAATCCTTCTCTTCCTGATCCTTCCGGTCAAAATGAAATGGGTCGCGATTTTCAGCCTCATCTTCCCCGCCCTCGCCATCCTCACCGCACCCCTTCTGGAAAAACTGGCCATCATTCTCTGCCTCGGGAACTACCTCGTCTTCTTCGGTCCGTCCTATTTCAAAGGCACACTCAACGCCAAGAAGAACAGCGAGAGGCAACGGCGGTTTGAGAGGTCTAAAATCCCTGCCAACGCGGCACTGCACACCTGTGTGGTTTGCGGTGCCACAGAAGTCACCCACCCCGATGCCGAATTCCGCGTCTCTTCAGACGGCCACGAATACTGCGTAGATCACCTTCCCGTCCGGCGAACAGAACAGTGACGAACTGATCCAGCGTGGCTACGGGACCGCGCGCCAGAGCTTGGGAGTGGTTCCCGTATGGGCTTTGAAAACCCGGATGAAATACGAGGGACCTTTGAATCCGCAGGCCCAGCCGATTTCGGCCACATTGAGATTTCTGCGAGCGAGCAAGTCGCAGGCCATCTGAATGCGTTCGCGTGTGATCCAGACTCCTAGCGACATCCCGTGGATGGTCTGAAAGCAACGCGTCAAGTGATCAGGAGAGCAGCCCGAACGAGCGGCTACCGAGCGCACGCTCAAGTCGCTGCGGGCGATGTCGATGCGCACAATACGTTCGGCCTCGGTGACGAGCGGAGAACCATGCCGTTCCTCCACGTGGTCGGCTGGCTGGCGAAGCGCGGATGCCATGGCAGAGAGAAACGAGAGCGTAAGCCCGCGACGGAATCCGTCCCGGAAGGTGGAATCCATCGCCGTGGCCTGCACGGCAAGTTCAAGGCAATGAAAAGCCGCGCCGCCACCTGCAAAGGACCGCACGTCGGCACTCTGGATGAACCCTTTTGGATGCTCACGCCCGCGCAGCGCAACGAGGCCGCGTCCTTCGCGCATGAGCACAAGGACTTCATACCGTCCGCCCCGGTTCCTAGGTGTTTCTGCATGGGGCACACCGGGTGGCATGATGCACAGGTCACCCTTGCGGAGAGTGAACCGTCCCGAGGGACAATCAAATTCCGAAGCACCTCCGGTTTGCAGGAAAAACTCGGGAGTCGGATGGAAGTGGGCACCGGGTCTGCTGCGGTGGAGACCAATGAGCTCTGGAACGATGATCCGCGCTTCTCGGGTCTCGACCCGACTCAGCGCACTTTCGATCTCGGTCACATACTGGAAAATGATGTCCGGCACAGGACACAAATATCGGATTCCTACGATAAGTCGCGGAGAAGTTTTATTTTTTCCCTTTGCCAAAGCAGGGTCAGCGGAACAAGGATGGTCGGAAATCTGCTATGAATCAAAAAACACGTGTGGTGGTTTGGGGCGAATATCGCCATGAGAAAAAAAATCCTAAAGTTGCGGAGATTTATCCCGACGGAATGCACGAGGCCATTGCTGCCCCGTTACGCAAGGATCCGGCGTTGGAGGTTCGCACCGCATGGCTCGACCAGGATGCCGAGCATGGTCTGGGCGGAGGCCTGTTGAACGAGACCGACGTGCTTATCTGGTGGGGCCACATGGCACACGGGGATGTCTCGGATGCGGTGGTGGCCGAAGTCAAGCGGCGGGTGCTTGAAGGCATGGGGTTGGTGGTCCTGCATTCCGGCCACTACGCCAAAGTTTTCAAAGCACTCATGGGCACGACCTGCTCATTGAAATGGCGGGAATCCACCGACAAGGAACGCCTTTGGAATGTGGCACCGCATCATCCGATCACCCAGGGGATTGGCGAATATTTTGAGATCCCTGCCGAGGAGATGTATGGGGAGCCATTTGGCATTCCGACCCCTGACGAGTTGATCTTCATTTCCTGGTTCACCGGCGGCGAGGTTTTCCGCAGCGGGGCGACTTGGCAGCGCGGCAACGGACGCATCTTCTATTTCCGTCCGGGCCATGAAACGTATCCGACCTACCATCAGTCTGAGGTCCAGAAAGTCATCGCAAACAGCGTGCAGTGGGCGCGTCCGACCGTCAGCATCCCGGATGCCTGCCCGAATGCTCCCGCGCTTGAACCTCTGCCCGCCGATCCCTTTGCCGGAGAACGCCCAGCCGACGGCTTCCGCTAACTTTTTTCCTTCCATGAAATCCACCAAGTCCTCCGCCGTGAAAACTCCTGTGGCCAGCACCAAGCGCCCGGCCTCAAAGAGCAAAAAGTCCGTCCGCATTGCCATCATCGGCACGGGCGGCATGGCGAACGTACACGCCTCAAATTTCCAAAAAATCGCCGGTTGCGAACTTGTGGCTGCCTGCGATGTGGACATCGAGCGGGCGAAGGCGTTCGCGGAGAAGCATTCGATTCCGAACACATTCACCGACACGGAGGTCCTGCTCGCGGAATGCGAATTCGATGCGGTGACGATCGTGACCCCGGATGCCTTCCACTCTCCGGTTTCGCTGCTCTGCTTGGCCGCTGGAAAGCACGTGCTCTGCGAGAAGCCATTGGCGCTCAATTACAAGCACGCGCAAAAGATGGTGGATGCGGCCGAGCGTGCAGGGGTTGTCAACATGGTCAACTTTTCGTATCGGGACTGGCCCTGCATCCAAGCGGCAGCGCGCGCGATCCAGCGCGGTGAGATCGGAGAAGTCCGCCACGTGGAAGCCAGCTACCTTCAGGCATGGCTGGCATCAAAAATTTGGGGAGACTGGCGCACAACCCCCGCATGGCTCTGGCGGCTTTCCTCCGCACACGGCAGCAAAGGTGTCCTCGGCGATGTCGGTGTCCATATTGTTGATTACGCGACCTTCCCCTGCGGTCCGATCCGCGAAGTCTTTTGTCGCATGCGCGCTTTTCCAAAGGCACCCGGCGACCAGATCGGCGAATACCACCTCGACGCGAACGACTCCGCCGTGATCAATGTGGAGTTTGCCAACGGGGCCCTTGGAACCATCCATACGAGTCGGTGGGTCGGCGGACACGCTAACCGTCTGGCGCTGAAAATCGCTGGAACGAAGGGAACGATTGCGATGGATTCCGAAGTTTCGACCACCACCTACCGGATCTGCAATGGCAAGAACCTCGACAAAGGTCTCTGGCGCGACGTGGAATGCAAACCGGTGCCGACAAACTATCAGCGCTTCATTGCCGCGATCCGTTCGGGGAAATCCGGCGAGGCCGATTTCGCACGTGGGGCCGCCGTCCAGCAGGTGCTGGATGCCTGTTTTGTTTCGGATCAGAAAAAAAGAGCGGTTGCAATCGGCTAATGGATAGCGTGTGATCCCTCACCCGCCTTCCGCAAGCCGGAGGGCGTGGAAGGATCCATGAACCGCCAGCCGAGCATTAGCATTATCATTCCCACGTGCCGGAGACCGCATCTGCTGGTCCGCTGCGTGACGGCTCTGCTGCCCCAAATTTCGCAGCGGCAGGATGTAAACGTGCTGATTTGCGATGACGGATCGGATGATGAAACCCGCAGTGTTCTCGAACGCGAGCATCCGGAAGTCCCATGGTATCGCGGACCCCACAACGGGATTGGAGCCAATAGAAATTTTGGCGTCACGCTCACCAGTGCGGATTGGCTGATCTTTGTGGATGATGACTGCGTGCCCCGGCCCGGTTTCTTTGCGGCCTATGAAAACGCCATCGCAGAGCGCGGCGACTCGCTAGAAGTGCTTCTCGACGGCGCAACATTTTCCGTTCCCGCGCAGCACTCGCTTTATTGGGAGGCTCCGCACAACACCGACGGCGGTGATGTTCTCATTTCGTGCAACTTTGCCATTCCCCGTCGACTTTTTTTGGAAGCCGGCGGATTTGATCCGCGATTCCGCGTCAGCTTCGAGGACACCGAATTCTCTGCCCGTCTGCGGGCGCTGGGAGTCGGGATGATGTTTGTTCCGGGAGCTGCGGTGGACCATCCGGTCCGAAAGACGCCCGGAGGCGCCGTGAGAGGGCGGCGCTGGGAATCACGGGTCATCAGCAGCTACGACTTTGGTGCCCGCCCCTGGCAGATCCTCTGCCGACTGCCCCGCCACGTGGCACTGGTCATCCTGAGCCGGTTTCGAAACGAAAAACTCAGCTTAGAAAATGCAATCGCCGCAGGGGTTTTTCTCCACGAATTTCTCTATTTTCTCCTACACCTGCCCTTCTGGATCCTTAAGCATCGTGGATCCCACAGCACCTTTTGGACAAACCCCGCGGGACGGAAACATTTTCCGCCACGTTTCGGGCTGTAAGCCGCAGGCTCGGGGATTCAGGCTTTATTGTTGAGGCGACCGTTGATTCGGGAAAGCGGAAGACACAAATCGAATTGGTAAGTAGCTACGGAAGTTTAGAAGTGGCGCTTCGCGCGTTCACGCCCCGGCACAGCAGGGCGGCTACAGAGAGATGCGGGCGACAGCCGCGCCTGGGAAGGAAGGCGGAAGGTGACGTGGTGGTGGCTGGAATGGGGGTGGTAGCGCCATTCGGGGTCAGTGTGCATTTTCTTCCATTTTGCTCCTGGTCCTCTTCCAGATGTCCCGCGCGATCGCGACTTTTCTGGAATCGCTCGCCTTGCTCCGCTTCAGTTCGTGCCTCGTTAAACCTTCCTTTCTCAACCCAGCTTCCAGCAACTCCCTCGCTAGGCTCTCACCGTCGTTCAGCCGCTCCGGGGCACGGTACACTGCCCGCGACCTTCTTAGCTTCCTAAGGGCTGAAAACATTTTAAGCACTCTTTCGGCAAACTCCTGCGCTCCCCAATACCATCGTCGGCTCAAATGGCTCAGCCAGCTCGCGCCAGGCTGGCAGGAGAAAGCCGCAGTCCAAAGCAGGAGGAAAATGCAGAACGCGGCAACCGCCCGCAACGCCATGCGATCAATCTCGGAAAAAGTGGGCTGCCAGGCAGTCATCGTGCTGCCGAGTTTTTACCCGGTCCGACTGCGGAAATAAAGTCCGTCAGAGTGCGGGCTTGCAAAACCGAAACAGGTGACTCTATCTCTCCCTGCTGAATATGCGCTCCAACCACAATCCCAGCCGCCGCAACCTGCGCTACTCGACGCTGGACGCACTCTTTGCCACACCGTGGGCACTGGTTTCGCTGCCCGGCAGCTTTCTCATGGCCGGGATGCTGAGTTCCCTGTTTGCGGTCGGCCCGTTTTGGTTCGGCATCATTGCCGCCATGCCCGCGCTCGGCAACGCGCTGCAGATTTTTCTCATCCCTTTCACCGCCCGCTTCATGAAAGTGCGCGACCTCACCCTCGGCCAGTGCTGGCTCAACGCCGGGCTGTGGCTCAGCGGGCTGACCGGGATCGCGTTCCTGCCCACCGACAACCCGCAGGTAGCCGGATGGTTTTTTGCCATCCTGTTCTGCCTCGCCTCGATCAGCCTCTCGCTGCTGGGCCTTGGCTGGATGGCTTGGATCGGGGACTTCGTGCCCTCGAAAATTCGGGGGCGCTACATGGGCCGCCGAAACCGGATCTCGAATATCGGGGCGCTCGGGTTCATGCTGCTGAGCCTGTTTCTGTTGCACTGGATGGAGGCCTCGCGCACCGCCTACATGATCCTGATCGGCCTAGCGCTGGCGGCCCGCATCGTGTCGATCATGGTGCAGCATCTCATCGTTTCGCCCGATCCCTCGGGCGGTGCCATCGCGAGCGCCAACTGGGCCCGGGACATCAAAGATCTGCTCGCCCATAAATCGCTTCTGCGGTTCATCCTTTTTGGCAGCGTCGTTGGTTTTTGGATCGCGTTCCTCGGTGCCGTGGCCCCGCTTTATGCGCTGAAGGAACTCGGAGTCACGCCCGCCGCATTCACCAGCTACAGCATCGTCGCCACCATTGCTGGTGCGCTTTTTGTGCCGATCTGGGGGCAGTTGATCGACAAGCATGGGGCCCGTCCGGTCATCATGATCAGCCTGATCACATGGCGCGCCGTCGATTTTGGCTGGGTGCTCATCACGCCGCAGTCCTTGCACTGGATGTATGCGCTGTGGACCTCCGGCGGGATCATGGCCACGGGGTATCTGCTCGGGTCGTTCACGCTGCTGCTCAAGCTGATCCCCAAACAGGGTCGGACCGCGGGGATCAGCCTAAATCTCACCGCGACCTCCATCGCCGCCGCCATCGCGCCGGTCCTGGCGGGGATCATTCTGAGCAAGGCGCAGAGCTTTTCCTGGGACATCATTCTGACCTACCGCAGCGTAATCGCCATCGGCCTGGCCGGCTGCATCGGCTCCGCCTTCATCCTGATTGGCACCCATGAACCCGAAACCCACCCGACCCGCAACAACATCCAGGGCGCCATGCGCACCCTGCGCCTGCTGACGGTGACCCAAGGCCTCGCCTTCGTGAGCAACGCCACCATGGTCGTGCGGAGGAGACGCAAGGAGTGAGCTTTTGCGACGAACGCCTCGGCGAGGAAACTGGGGGCAGTGTGCATATTCTTGCATTTTGCTCCTGGTCGTCTTCCAGATGTCCCGCGCGATCGCGACTTTTAATGGTGCCGCGCGGTTCCGTGCTCATATGTTTAAGCCCAGAACAGGGTGAACCCTGCCACTTCTGTATCGAACTTCATGCGGAATCCGTCTAAGGGTTTTTTCGCTTCGGCGGCGTATCTGTTCCCCGGAAGGTTCTTCCAGGCGGCTTTGGCTCTGAAATGCTTTTCGTTATCCTTTTCGGTGTCTGTTTTGGATTTGGTATCCATGTGACTATATTGGCGTGTTTGTCATATTGAGTCAAATTTTGCCGGTACTACAGCCTTCTACTGGTCGATCTGCGGGCCGCGCGACCGATGTCGTCTTTATCCAGAGCGTAGCTGCGGGGATAGCCGGGGTGATCGGTGACGAGACCCTCGGGGTGGCACAGGCTCGGGTAATCCGGATAGGTCCAGTCGAGGTGGGAGTAATACAAGCCGGGGTGGATTTTTTGCGTACGCATGGCCTCGCAGAACTGATTGCGCCGGAGGTTGCCGAAAAGCGGGAGATCGGTCTGGACCATAAGCCCGATCTGGTCGCACAGGTCATCAGTTACACCGTGCCGCATCTTGTGGATATCGCGTACGGTCAGTTCCTTCGCTCCCCCGTGCCGCTTCGATGTGGTTCAGGTCGGACTGCGTCGGAGGTTCCGGCGGTCCCGTAAGCGGGCGCTTCGTAGCAGGCTAAAAAATGGGCAGATCCGAGCCGCCTCCGAGTGCAGCCGGGAGGCTATTGTCGTCCAGACCTGAGGGGTTTCACAGGGGGAACGCGGGATGCTCAGACGCAC
>JBBQRY010000022.1:0-15685 GCA_038214335.1 Chthoniobacterales bacterium | reverse complement strand
CGCTCGGCCCGGCGCGCGACCGTGCGAGCGATGTGCAACTGGCAGGCGGCAGGGGAACCACCGGGCAGGACGAAGTTGTTTTTCTGAGGGAGGACGGCAGTCATGCGGTCCATCTCGGCTTCGATCTCGCGCACGTGGTCGTCCGAGATGCGGGTGGATTTGCCGGCGGGAAGGATGGTGGCGAGGTATGCGCCGAGGTCGAACATGCGGGCTTGGAGGGCAAGGATCGCCTCGCGCACGGGATCGCAGGGATCGGCGGCCACGGCGGCGCCAAGGATCGAGTTCAACTCATCCAATGTGCCGTAGGCGGCGACACGGGGATGGGATTTTCGCACACGTTGCCCGGAAAAAAGACTGGTTTCTCCGGCGTCGCCGGTGCGGGTGTAAATTTTCATGGGGGGATTCCACCACAGAGGACGGCAGGAAGTCCAAGCCATAAATCCATTCCGAGAGGCGGATTCCCTTGACCGCAGAGCAAGGGCGAAGGAAAACAAGCGCACGATGATTTCGCTGTCTGTTCCCATTTTCAATGAAGAAGATTCCATTCGGCCGCTTTTTGAGAAAGTGGATGCCGTGATGCAGCGGCATGGGCAACCATGGGAGATCATCTTTGTGAACGATGGCAGCCTAGATCGCAGCGCGGATCTACTGGACGAGCTGGCGGCGGAACATCCGGATCATGTGCGGGTGGTTCATTTCCGGAAAAACTTTGGCCAGACGGCGGCGATGATGGCTGGTTTTGATTTTGCGAGTGGCGATGTGATCATCCCGATGGATGGCGATGGGCAGAACGATCCGGAGGACATTCCTCGGATGCTGGAAAAGCTGAGCGAGGGGTATGACGTGTGCTCGGGCTGGCGCAAGGACCGGCAGGACAATGCCCTCCAGCGCAACCTGCCGAGCATCATGGCCAACAAATTGATTTCCGTCGTCTCGGGCGTCGCGCTGCACGATTTTGGATGTTCGCTCAAGGCGTATCGCGCGGAAGTGATCAAGGGCGTGCGCCTCTACGGCGAGATGCACCGGTTTCTGCCGATCTATGCGAAATGGCATGGGGCGCGGATTTCTGAAATCCCGGTGAACCACTATGCGCGGGTGTCGGGAAAATCCAAATACGGGCTCGAGCGTGTGCTGAAGGTTTTGCTGGATCTCGTGACCGTCAAGTTCCTCGACAAATACATGCTCAAGCCGATGTATCTGTTCGGATTCTGGGGAATTATCTTTTTTGCGGCGTCTCTGTTTTTTGCGGGGTGGACGTTTTACATGCGGGTGCAGGGGTATTATTTTACTACGACGCCGCTGCCGATGATGGCGGTGTTTTCGTTCATGACCGGGATGATCTGTGTGCTCATGGGGTTACTGGCGGAGATGATCACGCGCACGTTTCATGAGTCGCAGGGCAAATCGATCTACCTCGTCAGGAGGACCCGAAACCTGAGCGGGGGGCACTGATGTGCGGGATTGCCGGATTCCTCGGTGCCGGTGAGCGGCGGGATCTCGAAGCCATGACCCAATGCCTGGCCCACCGAGGGCCGGATTCCGAAGGATTTTTCACCGACCCCGCACATGGGATCTATCTCGGCCACCGCCGGCTTTCGATCATTGACCTTGGAGGAGGTGGACAACCAATGTCCTCTCCCGATGGCCGGATCGTCGTGGTCTTTAATGGCGAAATTTACAATCACGCGGAGTTGCGGACCGAGTTGCAGGGGCGCGGCCATATTTTTTTGAGCGATCATTCGGATACCGAAGTCCTGCTGCATGGCTGGAGGGAATGGGGACCAGAGATGGTGCCGCGCCTGAATGGCATGTGGGCCTTCGCAATCTGGGACTGCGAAACGCGCAAGCTACTCTTGAGCCGGGATCGGTTTGGCAAGAAGCCACTGTATTATTTCCAAAGAGCAGGCACATTCGGATTTGCCTCCGAACTCACCGCCCTGATGCGACATCCGCTTGCCCCTCGGAATGTCAGCGAACTCGCCCGTGTCAAATTTTTTGCGCACTGCTTGATCCCCGCGCCCTCGACCGCCATTGAAGGAATTTGGAAGCTGCCTGCCGCGCACCAGTTGGAGGTTGGCATGGATTCGGCGGATTGCCGGGTGCGTCGATACTGGCGGTATGAGATCGAGCCCGAGGAACCGACGGGGAGTGAGGAGAACCTTGCGGCGGAGCTGCGCGAGCTCGTGCGCGGAGCCACGCGGCGGCGGCTGATGTCCGATGTGCCTCTCGGCGTGTTCCTCAGTGGGGGAATCGACAGCTCGTTCATTGCCGCGTTGGCGGCCAAGGAAACCGGAGCTTCGGCCCTGAGCACGTTCACGATCGGGTTCAGGGAACCAAGCTTCGATGAATCCCTTCCAGCCCGGCAGATGGCGGAATTCCTCGGCACCTCGCACCATGAGGAAATCCTGAATCTTGACCGAGCGATCGACTGCCTCCCGCAGATTTTCGATCTGCTGGATGAGCCGCAGGGGGATGGATCCCTGCTGCCGACATGGCTGCTCTGCCGGTTTGCCCGCCAGCGGGTGACGGTCGCGCTGGGCGGGGATGGCGGCGACGAACTATTTGCAGGATACGATCCGTTTCGTGCCCTCCGGCTTGCGGGAGCCTATGCACGGATCGTTCCGCGTCCGCTTCACGAGGGACTTCGGATGCTGGCCGCCTGCCTCCCGGTCTCCCATGCCAACATCAGCATGGATTTCAAAATCAAACGCACCCTGCGCGGCCTCAGCCACGGTCCCGCCCTATGGAATCCGATCTGGCTCGGTGCTCTGGAACCCGCAGAACTCGCCCGAATCACCCAATCGGATTTCCGCATCGAGGAAATCTATTCCGAGGCGATTGAGGCATGGGAGTCCTGCCGGAGTGCGGACCCCGTAGATCGCACGCTCCAATTTTTTACAGAGATTTACCTGCAGGACGGCATCCTCCCCAAGGCCGACCGCGCCAGCATGATGAACAGCATGGAGGTGCGGAGTCCGTTTCTCGATATCGAGGTGGCCAACTTTGCGCGCAAGCTTCCACATCGGTTCAAGCTGCGCGGCGGCACAACGAAATACCTTCTGAAGCAAGCATCCAAGCCGCTCCTCCCGAACTCCATCATTCAGCGCAAAAAAAAAGGGTTTGGCTCGCCGATTGGGCACTGGCTGCGGAGTGGACGGATTGCTCCAAAGCCGGAATCTTCCTTCACGCGGGAGAAGCTGGATCGTCATCTCGCAGGAAAATCCGATGAGCGGATGTATCTGTGGTGTGAATACGTGTGGCAACAATGGCTCGAAAGGAGCGGAGTCGAAGCGCGCCAATGAAGCGGGTGCTCCATGTGATCGATAGCCTGCATCTGGGCGGGGCGCAGGAGGTGGTGCTGAACCTTGCGACCTGTGGGGATCGCTCGCGATTCCACCATGAGGTCGCCACTTTGCACGGACGCGGGGTTTACTGGCGGCGGCTCTCCGAAAAGCTCATCCCACTTCACTCGCTCTCTCCTCACAAATTTTTCCCATGGTATTTGGTGAGTCTTCCGGCGCTCCTGCGTAGCGGAACATTCGACATCCTGCATTGCCACCTTGTGGCTGCCAACATCCTCGCCAAACCCATCGGTCGGGCCTGCGGCATCCCTGTCCTTCTCAACCACGACCACACGAACGATGACTACCGGGCAACCCAGCGGGTGCGCCTCGCACTCGACCGCCTGTCGAATCAATGCGCCTCCCACATCATCGCCGTTTCGGAATCCTGCCGCGAATTCTTGATCGAGCGTGAAAATGTGCCGCCAGACAAAATCTCGCTGATCCAAAATGCGATTGATCTCGAACGGTTTTCCGCCGACGGCGCCGGATCGAAACGCGAGGCGAGGACCGCCCTTGGCCTGCCGGAGGATGTGCCAATAGTCGCGGGGGTGGGTCGGCTGAATCCCCAAAAGAATTTTGCTCTGTTTTTGCAAGTTGCAGCCAGCCTCCTCACCACGCATCCGCGCACGCAGTTTGTGATCGCGGGCGAAGGTCCGCAGGAGGCTGCGCTCAAGCGGCTGGTGGCGGATCTCGGCCTTGGCGGACGCGTCCACTTCACGGGCTATCTCCGCGACACCCGCCGCATTTATGAAGCCTGCGACATCCTTCTCATGCCCTCACTTTTTGAAGGTCTGCCGATGACCCTGCTGGAGGCCATGGCGATGCGCGTGCCGGTCGTGGCATCCCGGCTGGATGGAATTGCAGAAGTCGTGGAAGAAGGACGCGATGGATTCCTTGTTCGCTCCGGAGATGCGGAAGGCTTTGCGGAGTGCCTTGGCAGGTTGCTCGACGATCCCGCGCTGGCCCAAGCCATCGGAGGTGCCGCCTGCGAAAAAGTCACCCGTTCGTTTTCTGCCGCACGGCTCTGCTCCGAAGTCGAAGCGGTCTATGATCGATTTTCAAAATGAAGATCTTGGTTCTCTGCTACGAATACCCGCCAGTCGGGGGAGGCGGTGGCCGTATGGCGCATAATGTCGCGGCGGCGTTGGTTCAGCGCGGACACGAGATTCGGGTGCAGACGGTGCGGATGCCGGATCTGCCCGCTCGGGAAATTCGCGATGGCGTGGAAATCTTTCGCACCGATGGATTTCGACGGCGGGCCGACCAGTGCAGCGTGCCCGAGATGCTGGGATTCCTTGCAACCTCGTTCCTGCCTTCCCTACGGCACATCCGGGAATGGAAGCCGGACATCGTGCATGCACATTTTGCGGTGCCAACCGGTGCGCTTGCACTCGCCTGCAAATGGCTGACCGGAACCCCCTACGTGCTCACGGCTCACCTCGGCGATCTCCCCGGCGGAAATCCCGATCAAACCGACGCTCTTTTTCGATTTTTGAATCCCCTGATCCGCCCGATCTGGCGACAGGCCGCCGGCATCTCCGCCAGCAGCAGCTTCGCGGCAGGGCTGGCCCGCACGGCTTACGGAGTGCGCCCCCGGATCATTCTGAATGGGATTTCGATGGATGGCATCGCCAAGGAAGACTCAGGGAGCACAGGCATCCCGCCTGTGTCTGTCTCCGCAGACGATAGCCAATCTCAAAACAGGCGAGACGCCTGTTCTCCCCGTTTGCAGCTTTCGGAATCAAGCCCCGGCACTTCCCCGCTCCGGCTGGTCGCCATCGGACGCTTCAATCCCCAAAAGAATTTTCCGTGGATGATCGAGGCATTGGGAGGATGCACGTTCCCATGGCATCTGACCCTCATTGGAGATGGAACGCAGCGCAGCGAGATCGAGTCAGCCATCGCAAAGTTTCAACTGCACGAAAAAATCCATCTAGCCGGCTGGGTCAGCGAATTCGCAATGCGGCAGGTGCTTGCAGAATCCGACCTCCTCCTCATGCCATCCACCTCCGAAGGCAATCCTGTCGCCGCCATCGAAGCTCTCAAGCAGGGTCTCGCGATCCTTGGAAGCGATATTGGGGGACTCACCGACCTGATCGAAAACGGAAAAAATGGGTTCGCAGTGCCCATCGACTCCCCCACCCCGTTCCAAGAGAAGTTGCTCTGGCTGCACGATCACCCGGACGCCGTGCAAACAATGAAATCCGAAAGTCTGTGCGTAGTCCGTCGCTTCGACCTCGAAGACATCGCCGCCTCCTTCGAGGACCTTCTCGTCCGCTCCAGACGGAGCCGAAAAGCATGACGAAAATGCTTCTCTCGATCCTCAAACGTTGACACCCCCATCGCCCCCATTAACGCTTCTCCGCAGAAGGTGGTGCGCCCTCACCCTGCTCCCCACCAATCGTGACATCCGCACCGATCATGACATCCCCATCACGCCCCAAGGTGGCCGAGGCGGCCACCCTCCGGCCCTCGCTCGGGAATAGAGAAAGCAGGAAATTATCATCGTGGATGGCGATGGCCGCAATGAGCACGTCCATCCATGGCAGACGGCTGTTTCCCTCGCAGCGCAAGAATCTCGTCAGCAGCATTTTTCGCTTTGAAAACGGAGGTTCCGGCGACCAACACATCCGCCCCGGCTTCGACCGACTGCACGGACGTTCCCACCGTGATCCCGCCATCGACCTCAATGTGAAATTCCTGTCCGAACTCCTCCCGCCATGCTGCGGCCTGCCTGACTTTTTCGAGCATCTCCGGAAGAAATGGCTGTCCGCCAAACCCCGGATTCACGGTCATCACCAGCAACAGATCAAACTGCCCAAGATATGGACGCACCGCCTCCAACGGCGTCGGAGGACTCACCGCCAACCCCGCAAGGCAACCGGCATCCCGGATGGCACGCAGGGTCGCCGCCACATCATGCGCCGCTTCCACATGGCAGGTGATCGACGCGGCCACCTTCGCAAAACGCGGCACATACAGATCCGGACGCTGAATCATCAGATGCACATCCAACGGCAACACGGTGTGCCGCGACACCGCCTCCACGACCGCAGGACCAAAAGAAATATTGTCCACAAAATGCCCGTCCATGATATCGCAATGAATCCAATCCGCTTCCCCCACCCTGCCGACCTCAGCGGCCAAACAGGCGAAATCCGAAGCAAGAATCGAAGGGGCAACCAGAGTTTTTCGTAAGGACATGGGAGGAAAGATAACAACGTGAAGCCCCCCTTTGCGAGCGGGGAATCATACCAATCGGACGAGGAATCCGCTTTCGTTCGTGCCAATTCTAGCCATGTTCAGTCATGACCATTTTTGAGTTTCTCCGGAAACGGCTTGAAGGAGAGCCGCCGATCCATCCGCTGGAGCGGAGGATGGCGAAACGCTATGTCAAGGAGCGCCTCAAAAAACTCTATCCCGAGCTGCGCCTGGACCCCAGAGCCCTCGAACAGGCGTATCAGGAACTGGGCATTGAGCCGCGCGAGGGCACCGGCAAGGGTGGAGCCACCGTCTTTGAAATCACTCTCCCAGGGGAGGAACGATGCATACGCTGATCGTTCTCCTTCCGATTCTTGCGTTCTTTGCATGGATCGCCATTGCGTATAATCGGCTCATCGTCGCCCGCTCCCAGCAGTCCGAAGTATGGAGCAAAGTGGACCAGCAACTCACTCAGCGCATCACCCTCCTGACTGCGCTCACGGACTGCGTCGGAGCCTACCGCACCCATGAAGCTCACTCCTTCCATGAAGGCGGAGCTTCGCAGGAACCCGCCGAAGTGACCCGCCAACTGCGCACTCTCCTCGCCCTCGCCCAAACGTATCCCGAACTCCCTGCCGATCAGGAGTTCGCCGAATTGATCCGGAAATTGAACGAATCCGAAACAATCCTGCAATCCGCCCTCATCACCTACAATGCTGCCGTCTTGACACTTCGAGGCCTGACAGAAAAATTTCCCTCCAACCTGATCGCCGCAGTCTTCGGACTGCAATCTGCCGCAATGTTTGAAGTCGAATCTGCGACCGATCCGAATGGAACCGGCCGCGTCTGAAAGATTGACACTCTCCGTCGGATTCGAGAACTTCAAAACCCTGTGAAACCCCGCAAAGGCATCATCCTCGCAGGTGGCTCGGGCTCCCGCCTCCACCCGATCACCCAAGCTGTCTCCAAGCAGCTCTTGCCGGTCTATGACAAGCCGATGATTTTTTATCCACTCAGCACGCTCCTGCTGGCCGACATCCGGGAAATCCTCATCATCTCGACCCCTCACGATCTCCCGGCTTTCCGACGCCTGCTCGGCGATGGCTCGCAGTTCGGCGTCTCGTTTGAGTTTTGCGAACAACCCAGCCCGGATGGTCTCGCGCAGGCCTTCGTGCTCGGCGAGGCGTTTCTCGATGGGGCTCCCGCCGCGCTCGTCCTCGGCGACAACCTCTTCTACGGTAGCGACCTCACACACGTGCTCAAAGAGGCCAGCGCCCGAACTTCCGGCGCGACCGTTTTTGCCTACGAGGTCACCAACCCCTCAGATTACGGCGTGGTGGAATTCGCGGACGACGGACGGGCGGTTTCCATCGAGGAAAAACCCGCCCATCCCAAAAGTCGGTTCGCGATTCCCGGGCTTTATTTTTATGATGAGCGCGTCTCGTCGTTTGCCCGCGCACTCAAGCC
Organism: Chthoniobacterales bacterium; assembly: GCA_038214335.1. Taxonomy (GTDB): domain Bacteria; phylum Verrucomicrobiota; class Verrucomicrobiia; order Chthoniobacterales; family Terrimicrobiaceae; genus QYQL01. The sequence continues at coordinate 7,673 of JBBQRY010000022.1, read as the reverse complement.
CTCCTCGCGCGGCGAATACGAAATCACGGATTTGAACCGGATTTACCTTGAGGAGGAATCCCTGCATGTTACGCGATTCGGACGCGGCACGGCCTGGCTGGATACCGGCACCCATGAGTCCCTGCTCGAAGCGGGAGACTTCGTCCGCGCGATCCAAAACCGACAAGGTCTCCAGATTGCCTGCCTGGAAGAAATTGCTTTCGCGAAACATTGGATCTCCCGCGAAGATCTCGAAAAAACCGTGTCCCGATTTGGAAAATCCTCCTACGGAAAATACCTCAAGGGCCTGCTCGAGCGCTCGGACTCATGAAACCTGAACCACTGGATGTCGAGGGCGCATTTGTCCTCCAGCCTAAAGTCTTCGGAGACGAACGCGGATTCTTTCTCGAGACCTGGAACCGGCGCGTGTTTGGCGAACTCGGCCTCGATCATGAATTCGTGCAGGACAATCACAGCCGATCCTCCCAGCACGTGCTGCGGGGCCTGCATTATCAGGTCAATGGTCACGCCCAAGGGAAGCTGGTCTGGGTTTCCAGCGGCGCAGTCTTTGATGCCTTTGTCGATCTGCGCGAGAACTCGCCCACGTTTGGCAAATGGGATGGCCGCCTCCTCACCGCCGAATGCCACAAACGTCTCTGGGTCCCGCCCGGCTGCGCACACGGATTCCTCGTCGTCAGCGAACGTGCCGATTTTCACTACAAATGCACGGACTACTACTCGCCGGAAAACGAGCGCGTCCTGCTTTGGAATGATCCGACCATCGGCATCGATTGGCCGCTTCCCGCCGGAATCTCCCCCACCCTCGCCCCACGGGATGCCGCCGCACCCGTCTTTTCGGGTTGTGAAAAATATTCCGCCGAAGCTTCGCTCGGAATGGGATTTTCTGCGTAGCCGCTACCGCTCGGACCTTCCGCTCTTCCACTCCAACGGGGTCTGACCCGTTTGCTTGCGAAACCACCGCGCAAAATAGTTTTGATCCATGAACCCGGCGGCCGCCGCACCATCCCGGATCAGCTTGTGCTCCCGGAGGCACTTCTGCACTTTTTGGAGTCGGACTTGCGCCGCTAGTGCGGCCAGTCCCAGCCCGGTTTCCTCCCGCACGAGCCGACTTAGGTAATCCGGATGATACCCCAGCGTGCGCGCGACTGAGGACGGCTTGGCATTGGTCTCCAATTCCTTCTGCACCCGATGAAGCACGGTCAGCGCGGAGTGTCGCACGGGTTTGGGAAACCATCCGCTCGCTTCGCTTACCGTCGCCAACAGACGTAGTGCCAACGCCGCCCGCTCGATCTGGTCGAGGGTCCGCTGATCGTCGTTCAGACGCGCCATATCCGCCAGCACCGAGCGCACCCGCGCCATCTCATAGGCGGCCAAGGACCGCACCGCCGAACGCTTCGGCCAGGGTGCCCGGAAATCCAACATCAGGCACAATGGCGGTTGCGAGGCCTCGCGTCGGAAGGCGTGCCGCGCTCTAGGCGGCAATAACACCAGCGAACCAGTCGATATGGTATAAAGCTCATTCCCAATCTGCTGCACCCCGTGCCCAGACAGATAAAGCAGTGCCTGCCAGTGCCCGTGACTGTGCCCGCCCAGTTTCGCAGTCTCGGGCAGATGCCGGTGCAGCTCCAACCGCATCACCACGGTTGTCCCGCTTCGCGCATCAAGGCGGGTCCAGAGCAGGTCGCGGAATTTTCGGGCGGGCATGACGGATCCCATCTTCGTTTCTTTTTCGGGTTATGCCAACAAATTGTCGGGTTTGTGCTAATCTCACACCCGTTTGCCCTAACACCCCGCCCGCCATCTGTGGCAAAGTCACTCCCGTTGACATGATCTCATCCGACCTCTCCCTCACTCCCGAAGCCCTGCTTCCCGCGATCAAAAATCTCTGGGACGCCTCAGCTCCAAAAATCCTTTCTATCGATGCCTCCGAAGTTCCCGGCTCGGCCACTCCGGTCTTTACTGTCAAAGGCCGCTACACCGCCCGCGGCTGGACCGAATGGACACAAGGATTCGTCTATGGTTCGGCGATTCTTCAATTCGACGCGACCGGCGACGAGCAGTTCCTTGAGCTCGGACGCACCCGCACCCGCGAACGCATGGCCCACCACATCACCCACATCGGCGTGCATGATCACGGGTTCAACAACGTCTCGACCTACGGGAACTTGCTCCGCCTCATGAATGAAGGTCGGATTCCGCATGATCCGCGCGAGAAGGACTTTTACGAACTGGCCCTCAAATGCACGGGTGCCGTCCAAGCCGCCCGTTGGTCGCCGATTAGTCCAAGCGGCGGCTTCATCTACAGCTTCAATGGTCCGCACTCGCTGTTCGCGGATACCATCCGCTCCCTGCGCGCGCTCGCCGTCTCACATCAGCTTGGACACGTGCTCATGGGCGAAAAAGATGCCCGCATTTCTCTGCTCGATCGACTCCTCCAACATGCCCGCACCACCGCCGATTATGCCGTCTTTTACGGAGAAGGACGCGATGCCTACGACATTCGCGGACGCGTGGCCCATGAAAGCATCTTCAATCCCAACGACGGCAGCTTCCGGTGTCCCAACTCCCAGCAAGGGTTCTCGCCGTTTACCACATGGACCCGCGGACTCGCGTGGATCATGGCCGGCTACCCGGAGCAACTCGAATGGATCGCGACGCTAGATGACTCCGAACTCGAACCCTTCGGTGGACGCGACGCCGTCGAAGCCCTCCTCCTGCGCCCGGCGCTCGCTTCCTGCGATTTCTACATCGCTCACACCCCGACCGATGGCATTCCGTATTGGGATACCGGTGCACCGAACTTGCATCGAATCCCTGACCACATGGATCGCCCGGCCCAGATTGCGAATGATTTCGAGCCCGTCGATAGTTCAGCCGCCGCCATCGCGGCACAGGGCCTCCTCCGCCTCGGTCGCTACCTCAAATCAAAATCCGATCCCAAAGCGGACACCTACTGGCAGGCTGGACTCACCGTGGCCAAAACCGTCCTCAGCGAACCTTACCTCTCGACCGATCCCAACCACCAAGGCCTCATCCTCCACTCGATCTACCACCGGCCCAATGGCTGGGACTACATCCCCGAAGGCAGCAAAATCCCACGCGGCGAATCCTCGATGTGGGGCGACTACCACGCCCGCGAACTAGCCCTCCTCATCCAACGCCTAGCCAAAAACGACCCCTACTACACCTTCTTCACCTCCTAAACCCACTGAAAACTTAATACCTAAAACTTAAAACTCTATCCCATGCTCATCTCTGACCTCTCCAAAATCGAAGGCCGCACGTATCCCGCACGTCGCCGCACACAGAACCTCGCGGGTGGGGTGGCCCCCATCCAAGCCACGAATTTTTCCATCGGCAATGTGACGCTGGAGCCGGATGGCGGCCAGGTTCCATGGCACAACCAGGAGCAGGAGGAAGTTTATTTCATTGTCGAGGGCACCGGAGAGATGTGCTTGGGAGAGGAACGGCAGACCCTCACATCCGGCCAGATGGTCTTTATCCCATCAGGCGTGTTCCACCAACTCACGAACACCGGTTCCACGCCTCTGCGAATGATCTACTGCTACGGTCCCGCTGGAGATGTCGCCCACTGGCGCCAGGAACTCGATGGCACGCTGCCCAAAGCCGGCTGCGAAGCTCCCGCCCTGCCACCTGGAGCGCGCCCACAATGCACGGAGAGGTTTTAAGTCTTAAGGCACCGCACACCGCGCACCAACATTTCTCACAATCTCGATAACCGCTCACTTAAAACCTAATACTTAATACTTATTCTCAATGAAAACTCACGAAGTCGGAATCATCATGAACGGCGTCACCGGACGCATGGGCACCAACCAGCACTACATCCGCTCGATCTTGGCCATCCGCAAACAGGGCGGCGTTAAAATCAGCCCGGATGAAGTCATCATGCCTGTGCCCGTCCTGGTCGGACGCAGCGAAGCCAAGCTCACCGCACTCGCAGCGATGGACCCCGGCGTGAAGTGGACCACGAACCTCGACGAGGCGATGGCAGATGCGAAAAATACGATTTATTTCGACGCCCAAACCACCGGACGCCGCGCCGCAGCCGTCAAGAAAGCCGTGGCTCTCGGCAAACATGTGTATTGCGAAAAACCGACCGCTGTCTCGACCGAGAGTGCGCTTGACCTCTTTCGCACGGCCCAAAAGGCGGGTGTCAAAAATGGCGTCGTGCAGGACAAACTCTGGCTGCCCGGCATGCTCAAAATCAAGCGCCTCAAAGAACAGGGGTTCTTCGGAAAAATCCTCAGTGTGCGCGGAGAATTTGGCTATTGGGTTTTTGAAGGGCACAACATCCCGGCCCAGCGTCCGAGCTGGAACTACCGCAAAGAGGACGACGGCGGAATCATCGTCGATATGCTCTGCCACTGGCGCTACGTGCTGGACAACCTTTTTGGCGAGGTCAAATCCCTTTCCTGCCTCGGAGCCACCCACATCCCCGAACGCATCGATGAGCAGGGCAAACCTTATGTTTGCACCGCGGATGACTCCGCCTATGCCACGTTCGAGCTTAGCGATGGCGTGATCGCTCACTTCAACTCGAGCTGGAATGTCCGCGTGCGCCGCGATGACCTCCTCACTCTGCAAGTGGATGGCACCCACGGCTCGGCCGTTTGCGGACTCCGCGAATGCTGGACCCAGCACTACGGGAACACCCCAAAACCCGTGTGGAATCCTGACATCGCTCAACCGATCAACTTCTACGAAGGCTGGAGCAAAGTGCCGGAACAGGAATCCTATGACAACGCCTTCAAGGTCCAGTGGGAAATGTTCCTGCGCCACGTCGTGCTCGACGAGCCATTCCCATGGACCCTCCTCCAAGGAGCCAAAGGCGTCCAACTCGCCGAACTCGGCCTCGAATCCTGGGCAAAACGCGCCTGGGTCGATGTGCCGGAACTGGTTTAGCACCCGGCGCACGCGCATCTCCGAAAATTGCAAACAGGGAGAACAGTCGTCTCGCCTGTTTGGTGACTGGCTATTGTCTGCGGAGTCTCCACTCCCCACAGGCGGGACGCCTATGCTCCCTGACCTTCCATCGCCGATTGCACTTTTCAGAGATGCGCCCAGCGCATTGCCGATCCACTTTTCTCCTTTCGCTTTTTCGCCAACGTTTGATATTCTGCTGGATTAAAGTGTCCACCGAAGCCGATACGTGCAGAAAATTTATTCTCCCGAAGCTTTATGACGCCGGGTGGTCGGATGAGCATATCTGCGAGCAGCGCGCGTTCACCGATGGACGGATTATCGTTCGGGGAAACAAGGCCGGACGTCGCGCGGGCAAGCGGGTGGATTACCTGCTCCGGTTCACACGCGACCTTCCCTTGGCGGTCGTCGAGGCGAAGGCGGAATACAAGAAGGCGGCGGACGGGCTCCAGCAGGCGAAGGATTACGCACGGATCCTAGATCTGAAATTCGCCTACGCCACGAATGGGCACGAAATCATTGAGTGCGATTTTCTGACCGGCATCGAAACCGTGCTCGACGCATTTCCCTCACCGGATTCCCTTTGGTCGCGTTTGCGGGGAGCCGAAAACTTGGCTTCCGCCGATCTCCCACCACGGCAACGTGAACGAAATCATCGGCAAATTCGGCGGAGCAGACCAACTCCGCGATGCCGTCAATCAACTGCAGGCCCTGCTTTATGCCGCGTAACAAAAAGGCTGAAGGATGAAGAAAGATTCGCCCAATTGCTACATCATCGCGGGCTAATGGGTCCGGGAAGACGACATTTGCGACGCGGTTTCTCCCCGGCTATGCGGGCTGCCGCCATTTCATCAATGCCGATCTGATCGCCAGAGGACTCTCTCCCTTCAACCCGGACCTTGCGAGGATTCGCGATCGGGTCGAAGCCGGCGGGCACAATGTCCTGGAAATTGACGTTCGCCGTCGCTTCGCCAGGACGCGGAAGAACCTTCTGACCCTCTACCGCCCACTGCTCGACACCCTTCAGTTCTTTGACAACTCCAGCGAGGAGCCGAATTTGGTCTTTGAAGACAACCGAGGCGTGACCATGATCCACGACAAGCGCCTCTTTCACGAAATTATTAAAAAATCATGAATCCTGAACCATCGACTCCCTTGGCAAGGCCTGCCCTCCGAGCTCTGCGGGAGGCTGTCGCTGACGTGGTCGCCACGCACCGCCGTGAAAATCGCCCCCTCGCCCCCTCGCCATCTGGCAGGATGGCAAGGTAGTCTGGATTCCCGCTCCCGCAGCCGCCACAGTCAATGAGGAGCCACCGAACTACTGCCCGTCTGCTCAATAAACCCATGAGAAACCGCGTTTTTCATTCCGAATTTCCCATTCCGCAATCGTGCCGCGGGCGCGAAAACCAACACCAATCGCCGCTGCATGCAGCGTAGAACAAAATAACCATTTATGTTGTATCGACTAGACAAAGATGAATCTGGTGCTGCACGGACTCGATGCGCCGCAGACCGATCCCGGCAATGCGCTCCGCCATAAACTCACGGACATTGGCGAGCGCGAACGCGTGGATGTGATCCTGACCAACCCGCCGTTCGGTGGCGAGGAGGAGAAGGGGATTCAGGGGAATTTTCCAGAGGACAAGCAGACGAGCGAGACGGCGATGTTGTTTTTGCAATTGATCATGCGCAAGTTGCGACGACAGGGCGGTCAAGCCCGTGCGGCGGTGGTTGTGCCGAATGGGACGCTCTTTGGCGACGGGGTTTGTGCTCGGATCAAGGAGGAACTGCTCACGGCATTCAACCTGCATACGATCGTCCGCCTGCCGAATGGCGTGTTCGCGCCCTACACCGGCATTCCCACGAACCTGTTCCCACCTCCCGCCCGGGGAACTCGCTGCCGGCATCCTTGAAAAGGAGCAGCGGATTGCGGAGATTGTGGAAAATATTCAAAAACTGCTGGGGAAGACCACCTGATCAAATTCTATGAGCCTGACATTTGAATGGGATCCGCAGAAGGCTGCGTCGAATTTTGTGAAGCACGGGATCACTTTCAGCCTCGCAGCGAGCGCGTTTGCGGATCCTTACTCGCTGACGATTCTCGATCCCAAGCATTCGCAAGCCGAGAATCGGTTCATTTTGCTGGGCAAGACCAGTGTTGGAATTATTGTTGTCGTTGTGCATGTCGAGCGGGGTGCTAGACTCCGTATTATCAGTGCGCGACGCGCCAATATCAAAGAAAGGAGAACGTATGCCGAAACTCAATGAGACAAACGAAATGGCCGCAGAATACGACTTTTCAAAAGGCGTTCGCGGCAAATACGCCGGACGGTTTGCCGCTGGTGCCAACATCGCGGTTATCGACAAAGATCTCGCGGCACTTTTTCCGAATTCCGATGCCGTCAATCGGACCCTGCGTCTTGTCGCACAGCTTCGAAATATCCCGACGGGAGCGCCAAAAAAAAGCAAGGTTGCCCGCTGATATGGGGAAACCCGGTCCGCAACAATGAGCTGGTCGTCAACGACCAGTTTCCCCTGCGCGGCGTTCGGCGCGGACGGCGTTCACTTCCCCTTGGATTTCGTCCATGGTCATCGGCTCGTCGGGGTAAGCGCGCATTTGATCCACCATTTCGCGGTAATTTTTCAGCGCCGTCGGGGAAACCATTTCGTCCTCCGCACAGTCCAAAGAAATGACGTATCGGTTCCAAGCCACCGAGACGTTCTGGAAA
>JBBQRY010000021.1:0-15938 GCA_038214335.1 Chthoniobacterales bacterium | reverse complement strand
TCTGGCGTGGATGTTGCCACTGGCCCTGCACGCGCAGGAGGTTGCATCCGGGCTTTCCGACAGCAATGCGCGGGTGGGCGAACCGGTGCAGTTGATGGTGACCGTGCGCGGAGCACGTGGTGCGGACGTTCCTCAGAAGCTTTCCGTCAAAGGACTTCAGATTGATCTCGTCGGACGTTCCACTCAGTTCGAAATGCGGAACCTCAAAATGAGTTCCACGCTCACCTACACGTATCTCATTGTGCCGCAATCCGAAGGCCAGTTCACGATTCCTTCGTTTGAGGTCAAAATTGGTGATAAAACATTCCGCACCGATGCCCAGCGGCTTTCGGTTTCGGGCAACAGCCAGATGCCTTCGATCCCCCAGATGCCGCAAATGCCGGGGTTCCCCCAGCAACAGCAACAGCCGTCGATGCCTGCCCCGAGCAATACCATCGAAGGCGATCCGTTCTTTGCCGAACTCATCCTCTCGAAGCAGAAGTTTTTCGTCGGCGAAGTCGTCCCGGTCGAGCTGCGATTCTATTTCAACTCGCGAATTGGCGGACAGGTCGGGGAGCGTCCGGGATTTGGTGGCGAGGGCTTTACGGTGCAAAAATTCAGTAATGCGGTGAAGCGCGAGCAGGTTGTGAACGAGACGAATTACACGGTCTTCAGTTTTCAGAGCGCGATCACGGCGGTGAAGTCCGGCCCCCTCGACATTCCGGAGGCCACCTTGGATGCTCGCCTTCAGCTTCCCGGTCAGGCACCCCATGGGTTTGATAGCTTCTTTGGAAATTTTCCGATGCCCCAAGGGATGTTCACCGACAACCGGGATGTGACCATCAAAACCAAGGCGCTCCATGTCGAGGTGCTGCCGCTTCCGAAGGAGGGAAGGCCGGATGACTTCTCGGGCGCCATTGGAAAATTCACCATGGAGGCGAGCGTCTCTCCGAAAAAAGCCGCAGCCGGCGAACCCGTCACGCTCAAAGTTTCGGTGCTGGGCCAAGGGAATTTCGATGGCATGGGGGTTCCCTCGCTCACGGGAGACGAAGGCTGGCGCACGTATCCGCCCTCAGACAAATTTCAATCGACCGATGCCGTCGGATTTACCGGCGAAAAATCCTTCGAGTTTCCCCTCATCGCCAGACAGGATCAAACCAAGACCCCCGGAGTCCGGTTCTCGTTCTTTGATCCCTCTACCGAAAAATTCCATGTCCTCACCCAGAACCCGATGGATGTGATTGCCAAAGCTGGAAACGCCGCCGCTTCAGCCGTCGCAGCCGCAGCCGAAACCGCCGCTTCGCCCACCCCGGTCTCCACGCCGGATATCACGGCCATGGCAGGCGGAGCCGCAACTTGGACCTCGCTCCTGCGTGAACCAACATTTCTAGCCGTCAATGCCGCCCTTGCGGGCGTTTGGCTCATCACCCTCCTCGGAATGGTCCTCCGTTCGTTTTCCACTTCGCGGGCCGGACGACGTCTCGCGCGTCGCAAGCTCGTCAAAGCCGCTCTGGCACAGGTCCGGCAAGCTGAACCCTCCGAATTCTACGCACGGGCAAGGGATTACATCGTCCTTCGACTGGAGACCGGGGGGGATGAGCTATCCGCTATGGCCCGCATCGACGCACTCTCCCTCCCACCCGAATCCCGCGCCGCACTCCAGCAAATCCTCGAACGGCACGGTGAAGCAAAATTTGCAGCCGGAGCCACCGCCCCACCTCCAGCCGAGGAGCGTCAGGCCCTCCTCAACGTCCTCAATCAACTCGACGCCCACGATGAAAATTAATGCCTGCCTTTCGGTCTTAAGCCTTCTCCTCCTCGTCGTCGGCCTTCAAACCCGCGCATTCGGCGATGAACTCACCGACGCCCGCGCACGGTTCACCGATGGCGAATTCGACCAGGCCGCAAAACTCTTCGAGCAGGCCCTCGAAAAATCCCCACCCAGCGCGGCGGTTTTTTACGAACTCGGACGCTCGCTCGTCAAAGCCGGCCAAGAACCCCGCGCCGCGCTGAACTTCCGCCGCTCGCTCATCCTCGATCCGCGATTTGCCCCGGCCCGCACCGCTCTGCAAGAAACCAATATCGCCCTCGGCATCGCCCCGCCGAAACCAGATTGGCAGACAAAAATCCTTGAGCGCGTGCCGATGAAGGCCCTCACGCTGGCAGGTGTGATCCTTTTCTGGGTTGGAGGCTTCACCGGATTGGCGGCATTTTTCTTCCAGAAAAAGCGAGGCCGTCGTCTCACACTCGGGTTCGCCATGGTGTTCGTCGGCGTGGGTCTACTGGCAGTCGTGTGGTTCTGCGATCCCCTTATTACCATGTCAAATACGGCCATGGTGCTCACCAACGGAGGCTCCAGCCTCCTGCGTTCCCCGACCGACCAAGCCGAAAAAGTGACGTCCCTTCCACAGGGTAGCCTCATCGAAGTCCTTTCCCAGCGCGGACGCTGGTTCTATGGCGCTCTGCCGGCCAGCGGCGTGCGCGGTTGGTTTCTCACCGAGGGCATTGTCCCCCTCATTCCCCCCGCCTAAATGCACCGGAGAAGATTCTTAGCGTTTTTGGTTGTTTGCATGGCTCTGCCATTTGGCCAGTTGCTGGCCGGATGGCGCGACCACCTCACGCCCGACGCTTCTGTCCCATTCCCTCCCGTGCGCTCCTTCCGCGCGGAATACCGCATGGGCTGGTCCGATCTCGAAGCCGCCCGCGCCATCGTCGAAGTCAAAAGCCTCGCCGACAAAGCGGAACTCTTGGGTTCCGGCGGCACGACCGGACTCGCCCGCGCACTTTGGCAACTTGACGCCTCGCTCAAAGCCTCCTGCACGCAAACCAACTTCCAGACGATTTACTCGGTCCAACACGAAACCTACGCCTCCCGCACGATCGACACCCAGATCGTCGCCCGCCCCGACGGCATCTGGCGTCTGCGGGAAAACCTTCCGCCAGGCGAGAATCCCGCCCGCTGGAAAAATATCAAAATTTCTCCGCTGCGGGATCTCTTCTCCGGAATGCTCTGGATCCGCAGTCAGCCACTCGCCGTCGGCAAGACCGTCTCAACGATCATCTTTCCGGGCGATTCTCCATTCCTCGTCGAAATGAAATCCCTCGGCTCCGAGAAAATCAGCATCACCGGCACCCCACGCGACGCCATCCGCCTCGAAATCAAACTGCATCGGATCAATCTCAAAAAAGGCGGATCCCTCGAAGCGCACGGAAAATTCCGCAGCGGCACGGTCTGGCTATCGAACGACTCGGATCGGATTCCGCTGCGCGCCGAGGTGAATATTTTTATCGGCTACGTCTTCGCAGAACTCGAATCCCTGTCCTTTCCAAATCCCTGATTTTCGGATATTTGATCATTTCATGCACCGCAGTCCGCTCGCCATTCTTAGTGATATCCACTCGAACCTCGACGCCCTTCTGGCCGTGATGGAAGTGCTCGATGCCGAGAAAATTGATAACGTCGTCTGCCTCGGCGACATCGTCGGCTATGCCGCCTATCCCAATGAATGCGTGAATTTTGTGCGCAAGCACGCATGGCCGACAGTGCGGGGCAACCACGATGACTCGCTCGATGACTCATGGGCCAAAGAACAGATGAACGATGTCGCCAATGCCGGCATCCGCTTCGCAGAAGAAAACCTCACAGCAGACAACCGCGCATGGATTGAATCCCTGCCTCTGAAAATCACCCGTGCCCATGCCGTCTTCACCCACGCCTCACTCGACTCCACCGAGGAGTGGCCGTATCTTGTGGATGTCGAATCCGCCCTGCTTCACTTCCGCCGCCAGCGCAGTCCGCTCTGCTTCGTCGGTCATACGCACCGGCCCATGATCCTGAATTGGCTGAGCGAACTCGAAGTGATCACCCCGGGCGATGAACGGGTCGCTTTGCCCGACTCCGGCAAAGCCACCGTCAATGTCGGCTCGGTCGGTCAACCCCGCGACGGAGATCCCAGGGCCTGCTTCGCACTCTACTACCCCAAGACCAACGAAGTCGCCTTCCGCCGCGTGGAATACGATGTCAAATCCGCCCAACACGCCATCCGCGCCGCCGGACTCCCCTCGTTCGCAGCCAGCCGCTTGGCCAAAGGACTCTAACCATGTCATGGGACGATACCCTCGGCAACCTCGCCGCCCTCGACGTTTGGGCTAAGAGTCTTAAGTTTTAGGTTTTAAGTTTTCTGCGCAGAGCCTGCGTGGCGGGCGGACGGGGCACACGCTTTGCTGGCTTTAGCCCCTTGATTACTCGATGTTTGCGAGTTGCTCGCGAATGCGGTCCAGCTCGGATTTTGCTTCGATGATCAGGCGGGCGAGTTGGGCGTCGGAGGATTTCGACCCGACCGTGTTGAATTCGCGGCCGAGTTCTTGGGCGAGAAATTCGAGGGTGCGTCCAATCGGGCCTTCGCTTTGAATTTTTTCGCGGAATTGGTCGATGTGGCTGGCCACCCGGTCGAGTTCCTCAGTGATGTCCGAGCGCTCGGCCAAAAGTACGACTTCTGTGAGGAGGCGGGGGTCATCGCTTGCGATGCCGATTCCGGCTTTGGCGACCCGCTTCAGAAGCGACTCGCGCTGAAGGATCGTCGCCGCACGCGCAAGGGGAGAAATTTTTTTGGCAATCCCGGCCAGGCGCTGGATCGCCTTTTTGAGGACGGCCATCAGGGTGCGGCCTTCGCGCTCGCGCGTGGCAACGAGTCCATCGAGTGCTTGGTCGAGTGCGGCAATCACGGTCTCGCGCACACCGTCCCCAGCAGGCTCCGCCGAGCGCACAACGCCGGGGGCCGCGAGCACATCGCTGATAGTGATCGAGCCTTCCAGCTTGAGGGATTTCTGAAGTTTGGTCGCCTCGCGCAGGAAAGTGGCAGCGCGGTCGGAGTCGAGAATCCCGTTGGATGCCCCCTGGGCGTGGGTGAGGGAAAGGTTGACCTGCACCCGGCCACGGGCCACCCGCGCCATCGCCCGCTCACGCACCACCGGCTCCAACCACGCCATTCCGCGTTCCGCATGAAACACGATCTCCGCCGTCTTGCGATTGACAGAAAAACACTCGACGACCGCCGTCCATGTCTCTGTGCGCACCTCCCCGCGTCCGTGTCCGGTCATACTCGTCATGCGCCGCAGGCTATCCCCCACCCGATCTGCTGTCGAGAACGGAAGACTTAGGACCAAGGCAAAATACACGGCTTTTTCTTTTAAAACATTGAAGACAGGCTGATGGTGAGCAAAGCAAAAAAGGCTAAACATCTTGGGTCACGGCGGAAACGTCGTGGTGGGATGTGGGGAAAACTCTCGTGCAAATTGTGCACCACAAGGGTCGGTGGGCAGCCTTGGTGACGTGCTCCCCCTCCCCGTTTATCCATGTCGTTAAGTGAGGTCTGATCTTGAAGGCAATGCATTTTTCTGTTGGCGCGGCTTGCGGGAGTGCTTTGAAAGGTCGGGTATGGCTCTTTTGATTCAGAACGGTGAGATTGTTACGGGGACGTGTCGGTTTGTGGCGGACATTTGGTGTGAAGAGGAGACGATTTCGCGGATTGGGGAAAACCTGCCGGTTCCGGAGGGAGCCGAGGTGATCGACGCGCGCGGGAAGCTGGTTTTTCCGGGGTTCATTGATCCGCATACGCACATTCACATGACGTTCATGGGCACGTCTGCGAAGGACACGTATCGCACCGGCACGCAGGCGGCGGTGGCGGGAGGCACGACGACCATTTTTGACATGTGCTGTCCTTCCCGTGAGGAAGATCCGCTGGACGCGATAGATCTCTGGCGGGCAAAGGCGGCGGGCGAGGCCTGCTGCGATTATTCGTTTCACATGGGAGTGACGAAATTCGATGCCCGCCGTGCGGAGCAGCTTGAGCGAATTGTGGCCGACGGGGTGGCGTCGTTCAAAGTGTTCCTAGCTTACAAGGGGGCATTTGGAATTGAGGACGGCGAGCTGTATTCGACGCTCGAGCTGGCGCGCAAGCTAGGGATCATTACTGCGGCGCACTGCGAGAACGAGACGCTCATTGCCGCCCGGCAGGCGCAGCTTCTGGCGGAGGAAAAAACCGGTCCGGAGTGGCATCATGAGAGCCGTCCGCCCCTTGTCGAAGCCGAGGGGGTGCATCATCTCATGACTTTTGCGGCACTCACGAAGTCGCCGGTTTACATTGTCCATCTCAGTTGCCGGGAGGCCTTGGAAGAAGCCGTGCGGGCAAGGGTGGCGGGGGTCGATGTGCGCATCGAAACCCTCATCCAGCATCTGCTCCTCGACAAATCTTATGCCGAGCTGCCAGATTTCGAGGGCGCAAAATTCGTGATGTCCCCTCCCCTGCGGGACGCCAGCCACCAGCCGGTGCTGTGGAATGCGCTCCGACAGGGCCTCATCGACACCGTGGCCACCGACCATGCACCATTTGATTTTGCGGACCAGAAGCCGATGGGGCGCGGGGATTTCACGAAAATCCCGAATGGCATTCCCTCCCTTCAAGATCGCATGGCGCTGCTCTACACCCATGGTGTGCGCACCGGTCGCATCGACCTCCACACCTTTGTCAATGTCGCCAGCACGAATGCGGCCCGGATCTTTGGGCTCTTTCCCAAAAAAGGAACCATTCAACTCGGCAGTGATGCGGACCTGGTGATCTTCAACCCCGCGTTCGATGGCATCCTCTCCGCCGGCACGCACTCCTCAGCGGTGGACTACAATGCCTTCGAGGGCTGGAAAATCCATGGCCGCCCGGAAGTCGTCACGGTCCGGGGAAAAATCGCTGCACGGAATGGAAAGTTCGTCGGCGAAGTGGGGCGAGGAAATTTTCTGGGTCGAAATCCGACCCATCCGCTGCGGCCTCTGTAACCGAATAGATTTTTAAAATTCCCGGCTTGTTTTCTTTCGTGCTTCCTATCGAATCTTATCATCCATGATTCCCGACCCCTCCCGCCATATCTTCAGCAACTTCGACCTTGCCCTTGAGGACCTTCGAAAAAGCGTTCTCATGATGGCCAGCCTCACCCAGCGCCACCTCGAAAACGCTCGCAAAGGACTCTTCGAGCGCGACGAGGACTGGTGCAACACCGTGATTGCCGACGATGAAGAAATTGACGCCCTGGAAATCCAAGTCGACCGCGCGGGCTTGGAAACGATTCTTCGGTTTCATCCGGTCGCGAAGGACCTTCGTCACGTGATTGCATCCATGAAAATGAGCGTCAACTTGGAGCGCGTGGCGGATCAGACGGTGGGGATTGCGCGTCGCTCGCGCAAGCTCACGGCCCGCGCCATCCTTCCGGAAACCGCCAGCACCGAGCTGCTGTTTGTCCATGCCGAATCGATGCTCTCGGATGCCGTGCGGGCTTACGCTGACCAAGACACCGATCTGGCGCGCACGCTCAAGCCACGTGACCGCGAGCTGGATGCCATGAACCGGGATTTTGCCAACAAGCTCACAGACCTCATGGCGAAACGCACCGATGACATTCAGGCGTATTTGGATCTGATTTTCATTGCACGGTTCCTTGAACGCATTGGAGATCAGGCCACAAGCATGGCGGAGGATACCGTCTATGCCGTTGCGGCAGAGGATATCCGGCATCTGCCGCACAACTAACAGGGCTTTATCATGACCATCTCATTCCAAAAAAATTTCCTTCGTCGCGATCTGGCCGAAGTGCAAGCCTTGGCCGCATGCGGTCTGATGGCACTGATGACGTTTTCCCTGAAGGCGCGAGAGCCCGTAGAGCCCGAAGGTTACGCCTCGCAGATTGAGATCGTTCCTCTTCTTAAAACCAGCACCACGTCCTCGGGCGCACCGATCAAATATCCGCAGACCGACTCTCCGCTCGTCACCGTGCTGAAGGTCACGATCCCTCCCGGTGCCGAAACCGGCTGGCATCAGCATCCGAACGCCTGCTATGCCTACCTCCTCTCCGGCACCCTCACGGTTGATATCAAAGACCATCCGCCAAAAACGTTCCGGGCGGGCGAGGCTCTTGTGGAAGTTGTGGACACCACACACAACGGAATCAACCCCGGTCCCGAGCCGGCAGAGATTATCCTCTTCTGTACCGGCGAAGTCGGCAAGCCCGTCTCGGTCAAGGTGCCCGCCGTATCTGACTCTGCGAACAAGGCTGGAGAATGAGAGAACATCGTGCTTTTCTCAATGCTTGATGAATCCAGATCGAACGATTGAAGAACTCAAGGAATTGCGCGCGCGCACGAGCGACGAACGCGGAGCACAAAGGGTGGCGTTTACGCCTGTCTGGCAGGAGGCCCGCCAGTTCGTCCGCGAAAAGTTGGCCGATCTCAACCTCGAATCCCATCTCGATGCCGCAGGAAACTTCTGGGCCACCATGCCTGGAAAATCCGAGCGGACCCTCGTGCTTGGGGGTCATATTGACTCGGTCCCCAATGGCGGCTGGCTCGACGGGGCACTCAACACGCTCTCAAATATCGCCGTGCTCCGGAGGCTCTCGGAGGAGTTCGGCGGATGTCCCCCGGTGACCGTGCGCTTGGTCGATTGGGCGGATGAGGAAGGCTCAAGGTTTGGGAAGAGCCTTTTCGGATCTTCGGCTTGTGCGGGATCGCTGGATCTGGAAGAGGCGCGACGGCTTCGGGACAAGGATGGCATTTCTCTACCCGACGCGCTGCGCGGGTGTGGCATTGATTTCGAGCGCATTGCGGACTGCGGCCATGAGCTGAGTGATGCGGTTGCTTACCTCGAACTCCATATCGAGCAGGGGCCGGTGCTCTTGGATCGCGGCCTTGTGCTGGGATCCGTGCTCGGCACCTATGGGGTGGAGCGTCACGCCATCCGCTTCCACGGACAAGCCGCGCATTCCGGCAGCACGCCCATGGACCGCCGCCGCGACGCCCTGCTGGCCGCCGCGCGCATGAGTCCGGAAATCTACCACATTGCTGCGAAGCACGGAGGGGTCTGCACGATTGGCTCCTGCAAAACGCAGCCTGGCATTGTCACCAGCGTGGTCGAGGATTGCGAAATCACGCTGGACCAGCGCCACCTTGACCCGGATGCACTGGCCGCCATGCTGGCGGACGCAAGAGGTGCTGCGGACCGCTTCGCCGAGGAGGCGGGTGTCACGGTTACATGGGAACGCATCTGGCACATTGCCCCGATCCCGTTCCATCCCGCCCTGATCTCGCTCTGCGACGAGGCCACACAGAAAATTTGCGACACATTCCACCGCCTGCCATCGGGCCCGCTCCACGATGCCTCCGAGGTCGCGCGCGTCGGAATTCCCACCACGATGATGTTTGTCCAAAGCCTGCACGGAATCAGTCACAACGCCATGGAAGACACGCGCGAAGAACACCTCCGAGCCGCCGTCCGTGCGTATGATCTTCTGGCGTCAAAAACCATCCGGTGGATCTCTGAGCAAACGTGAGTCGTCAATGGTGTTGCATTTTGGCGGTCCTCGCCTCACACTTTTCGGCATTGGCCTGTGACCACCCTCGAACCCAAATCCGCACATAGAGAACTGCTGAGATTCCTTCGTCTCCAAAAGGACATTCGGATGCGTGAGGGAGAAAACCGGGTGCGCAACTTTATCCTGGAGCTGGATTCCCAGTCGGCCATTCACCGGATGTGTCGAGATTACCACCTGAATGTCAACGAGCTTTGCATGGCCTGTCTCGAAATCCTTCAGGTATTTCAGGGAATCGAATCTCCAGCATCCGGACCCTTGGATGATTTTTCCGACCCCGAGCGTTTCGAGGCATTGCTGCAACGGCTGAATCGAGCGACCCATGGCCAGGCCCCACTTCCCCGCCGCACCGCGCTGGCAGATTGCGCAAGAGAGTATGCACTGCGCACCCACGCTCCGCAGCGTAGAAGATCCTCTGAGGAAACGCAGGGAGCCAAATTGAAAACCGGAATTTTCAACCAGCTTTTTCTTCTGCTGCTCCTAGCCGGACTCGGGATCGTGGGCCTTGTCCTGCTGGTAACCTCTCGCTGAAGCCAACGAGAACCGAGCCTCGAACTGCCCGAAGCGTGCGGATCAGGCCTGCGGTGGTGGAGGCAGGATGGAGATCGTTTCGGCTTCCTTCAAGACGTGGCTTGCTTCGACGAAGTCCAATCCAGAGGTGAAGACTGGTTCGAGCGGAAAGGTGGTCAGGGCCGGGAACGTGCGCTTCGCGAGCTCAAGGAGCTCGCCCACCGTCGTGCCGGGGGTGACATCCGGCGACCATTCGTGGCAGGCGGTCAGCTCCCGCAAAAGATCATAAAATTCGACTTTAACGTGCATAGCGGCGGATTCCTTCCTCAAGCGTCTCAGGGACGACGCATGGCTTTTTGCGGCACAAACGAGTTGATGATGATGTCGTAAATCCGGCGGTCGGGCAGGACGCGGCGGCCGGAAAAATCCATGTTTCCGTCGCGTCCGATCACTGCGATCGCGAACCCACTGGTGGCCTGAAGGTCGAAGGCAAGGCGGGGGCCGTCCGCCGCAATGACAAACGGAATATTTGAGCGCACGACTCCCGGCGCTTGGGAAAACGCGGCAACGCAGACAATATTCTGCGCGGCGAGCCGTTCATACATCCTCTGGAGCTGGCCAACCTGCGAGCGAAACGCCCACTGGCGCGGGGAGTTGGCGACAAGAATGACGACCGGTTGGCCAAGAAATGCCTTCGAGCTTTGCCGCACACCTGCGGAATCCACCCACGTAAACTCGGGAGCCGGACGGACGACATCCGCCTGCACGACACCCGCCAATAGAACAAAAAGCAGGAGAAGTTTTTTCATATTTTCATCAATTCGGCTTCTTTGTTGGCCGTGTGTTTATCGAGATCGGCAATAGATCGATCCGTCAGTTTTTGGATTCCCCCCTCCATGTCCCGGAGTCCGTCCTCGCTGAGATCTCCCTCTTTTTCCATCTTTTTCGAGACATCCATCGCAGTGCGCCGACAGGAGCGAATCCGCACGCGGCCTTCCTCGGCAAGTTGTTTGACCGTCTTTGCGAGATCCCGGCGGCGTTCTTCGGAGAGTTCGGGAATCGGAATCCGGATCAGCTTGCCATCGACGACGGGATTGATGCCGAGCCGGGATTCATGGATCGCACGTTCGATGTCACGGACGGTTGATGCGTCGAAGGGCTGGATGACGAGCAGACGGGGCTCGGGTGAGGTGATCAGCGCGAGCTGCTTGAGTTTCATCGTCGAGTCATAGGCATGGACATCGAGATTTTCCACAAGGGCCGGGGAGGCTTTGCCAGTGCGGATCGCGTTGAATTCGTGCATCACAAAGGCCAGCGCCTTTTCCATGCCTTCCTCCGCTTCAAAGGTGATTTCGTCAGTTGTCATAATTGTGCTTCAGGTTTTTCCGAGACCAGCGTGCCGACTTGCTCGCCGACGATCACGCGCCGGATGTTGTCGGGTTGGTTCATGTCAAAGATAATGATTGGCATCCGGTTGTCGAGGCAGAGGCTGAATGCCGTCGAGTCCATCACCTGGAGCCGCCGCGACAACGCCTCCGTGTAGGTGATGTGCGTGAACCGCTTGGCGTCGGGATTCTTTTTCGGATCGGAATCATAAACGCCATCGACCTTGGTCGCCTTGAGAATGATTTCCGCGCCGATCTCGTTGGCGCGCAGGGCAGCGGTCGTGTCGGTGGAAAAAAACGGATTGCCCGTGCCGGCAACGAATACGACCACTCGCCCCTGCTCAAGATGCCGCGTGGCCCTGCGAAGGATGAAGGGTTCGGCCACATTGTGCATTTCGATGGCGGTCTGCACCCGCACATCCACGCCTAAGCTCTCCAGCGCACTCGTCAGCGCAAGGCCATTGATGACCGTTGCCAGCATCCCCATGTAGTCGGCGGTCGTGCGGTTCATTCCGCGATGGCTTGCGGCGAGTCCGCGCCAGATATTCCCGCCGCCAACGACCACAGCCAGCTCGACACCCATTTTTTGAACCTCGGCAATCTGGCCCGCAATCGTCGAGACAATCTGCGGGGAGATGTTATCCCGGCTGCCCGGCTCACGGAGTGCCTCGCCGCTGAGTTTGAGCACGACCCGTTTATAGCGAGGAGAGAGAGATGTGGACATACAGATAGCACCCATCAAACCGGATCAAGGCGGTTGTGAAAAGGACAAATCGAAACTGCTGCCCAGTTCGAGCGGAAATCCCCGCAAAAAATCACCGGCGGACATCCTCTTTCGCCCCTCAAACTGGACCTCCAGCAACCGCAAACTCCCCTCCCCCGCTGCAACCAAGATGCCCTCCGCATCCGCCGCAAGCACGGTTCCCGCAGGGCCGGACTCCGCCGCCTCTGCCGCCAAGTGAATTTTCAAAACCCCTGCCGCCATGCGCGCCGATGCCCCAGGCCATGGGGTCAGCCCTCGAACCCTCCGGGCGAGAGCGCTGGCAGGCTCACGCCAGTCCAAGCGACCATCGGATTTTCCAAGTTTCGGCGCATAGGTGGCGAGGGCAGAATCCTGTGCCATGCGGGGTGCCGGGCCCTTTGCCATGAGGGTCAGCGCCTCGGCGAGTGCCGCCGGCGCTATCTCTGCCAGCCGGTCATGCAAAGATCCAGCGGTCTCATCCGGGAAAATCGGCAGACTACGCATGAGAAGGATGTCGCCGGTGTCCAAGCCCTCATCCATATACATGATGGTCATGCCGGATTCTGAATCCCCCGCCAGCACCGCCGCATGGACCGGCGAGGCTCCGCGATGTCTCGGAAGCAGCGAGGCATGAAGGTTCAGGCAGCCAAGACGCGGGATCTCCAGCACCCCGCACGGCAGGATCTGCCCGTAGGCCGCCACCACCATCACATCCGGTGCCCACTCGGCAAGCTGCGCAAAATCCTTCCGAATCCGCTCAGGCTGAAAAACAGGAATCCCATACTTCAGCGCGGCGGTCTTGATCGCGGAGGCGCGCGGACGCATCTCCCGGCCCGCCGGGCGGTCGGGTTGCGTGATCACTCCCACCACCTTATGCGCGGAATCTTTCGCCAGCGCATGCAAAGAAGGAAGCCCGATTTCCCCGGTGCCGCAAAAAACGATTTTCATAAAGGTGTTATTTCCATGCAATGACAATGGCCCCTGTCGCGATCAGAAATCCGCCCACCCAATGGTGCCATGTGACGGGTTCATGCAGAAAAAAACCGGCCATCGCAATGGCAAAAATGACGCTCAATTTGTCAATCGGCGCAACCTGCGAAGCCTGCCCGAGTTGCAAAGCCCGAAAATAACACACCCATGAGAGCCCGGTCGCAAGACCCGACAAAACCAGAAACATCCACGTGCGGCGCGATATGCTCAGGAACGATTCCGCAGAAAACGCCTGCCAGGCCAGCATCCATGTCAAAATCAGCACGACCGTCGTGCGGATCGCTGTCGCTAAATTCGAGTTCACTCCTTCGACCCCCACCTTCGCAAAAATCGCCGTGAGTCCTGCAAAAAATGCCGACAACAGGGACCAGAAGATCCAGTTCATGCTACTTTTTTTCCGACCGGTAATGAATGACCCGGATGTTCTCCATCGTGACCAGTCCGCCGCCCATCATCCCATCCAGAGTCGGCAGAAACGACTCAATGTTTTCTTTGGTATCGACGATTTCAATGATCATTGGCAGATCCATCGAGAGCTGAAGGATTTTAGCCGTGTGGACTTGGCTGTTTGCTCCGAATCCCATGGGGCTGCGCAGGACGGTGGCGCCAGCCAGCCCGATCTCGCGGGCTTTCAGGACAATGGCCTCATAGAGCGGCTTGTGCTCCCAGCGATCTTTTTCACCAACATGGATTCGGAGCAGGATGGCATCTTCGGGTAGGGATTTCATGATAGCGCACGTTGGGTGATGAGAGTAACGAGTTGGATTCCAAACCAGACAAAGGCAAGACACACGATGACCGACAGCGTGACATTGAGAATCGCGTATAGCCATTCGCCATCGTTCATGAGTGAGATTGTCTGGAGTCCAAATGACGAAAACGTTGTGAACCCGCCCAGCACACCCAGCATCACAAACTGCCGCACCAGCGGAGAAGTCAGGATCAGCCCATCCGGTCCCGTCAGGGCGGAAAATACACCGATCACAAAGCACCCCACGGCGTTTACGACGAGCGTGCCCACAGGAAAACTCTCGCCAAATTTCAACGCACACCAGAGAGAAATCCACATCCGGGCCGCACTGCCCAGTGCTCCGCCAGCCATGACAACGAGGTAGGACATTAGGATCGTCGGAAACAGAGCCGATCAATGAAGATGATCATGCGTTCTCCAACGGCATTTGCAAGAAGGCAGGCACCACTTGACGCAGCGAGCTGCGCCGCACGCCCATTTCTTTGATGATGCCATCCCGGATCGCGTAGATCCATCCATGGATGGTCAGTTGCTGGCCGGAGGCCCATGCGGTTTGGACGATGTTTGTGTGGGTGACACTTTCGACCTGCTTGATGACATTGAGTTCGCAAAGCCGGTCCACGCGTTCCTCCTCGGTAGCTAGGCTGGATACTTCCTCGTGGTTGTGGAAAAACGTGTCGCGGATGTCGTTGAGCCAGTTGTCCACGAATCCATGGCTGGCATGCTGCAAAGCGGCTTTCACACCTCCACACCCGTAATGTCCGCAGACAATGATATGCCGGACTTTCAGCACATTGACCGCATACTCCAGCACAGAAAGGCAGTTCAGGTCGGCGGCATAGACGATATTCGCGACATTACGGTGGACAAAAAGCTCGCCCGGCAGCAGGCCAATGATTTCATTAGCAGGCACACGGCTGTCCGAGCATCCAATCCAAAGGTATTCCGGATTCTGCTGCGCAACGAGCTTCTCGAAGAAGAATTCGTCCCGGCGGCACATTTCGCGGGCCCAGGCTTTGTTGTTGTCGAGGAGTTTAAAGATTTCGCTCATAAAAGTTTGACTCCCGCACGCCGGTAGGCGGAGCGGATTTCGTTCATCAGAACCTCGGGAGTGCGTCCGTTGAGGAGGATGTCCATCGTGGATTTCTCAAAGGCAGCGCGTGCCTCTGGGGTGGCCAGTTCTTCGGGGGGAGTCGGCGGAATGATGCCGGAGGGAAATCGAAAACGTCCGCCCGGCAGTTCCTCGACGCCGGGTAACCGC
Organism: Chthoniobacterales bacterium; assembly: GCA_038214335.1. Taxonomy (GTDB): domain Bacteria; phylum Verrucomicrobiota; class Verrucomicrobiia; order Chthoniobacterales; family Terrimicrobiaceae; genus QYQL01. The sequence goes on along the minus strand of JBBQRY010000021.1, from coordinate 906 downwards.
CGAAGGGCCGCCACCGCCTCTTGGTAGGTGTCGAGCTTGTGCCGGACTTTGTTGACCGCCGGCAGGTAGTTCACAAACACCCGACCATCCCCGGCGCCATCCATGTGCATAAAATAATTCACCAGCAGGAAGGCCGTGAAATACATGCGGTGCGAAGTCTCGGCATCGTGATCGAGCGTCGCAGACCACTGGTCTCCGCTTACCGTAAGAATTTGCTCCAACGGAATCGGCTCCGGCACGCCCCCTCGACTTTTCAGAAAGGCAATATACTCCCGTAGCCCGCTGCGCGCAGCGGATACCCGAAAGACCCCACCCCGCAGAGGAAGGATGTTCGTATATTCCGCCGTTCCCTCCACTACCCAGGCCGGCAGAAGAGGCAGCCAATTGTGCATCATCTGGTGCGTCAGCTCGTGGACCAGTGTGCCCGAACGGTAGTCCGACGCCTTCGTGTAGCTCTTGCCAAGCCGCTCAATGCCCAGACTGTCAAAGGGAATAATAAAAAGTTTGCGTGATCCGAAATAAATTCCCCCGCTGTTCTTGACTCCCCCCTCGCTGTAATACCGATCCCGCGATCTGACCAGCAACGCACGAAATCGGTCCCCATCCTCCGGCGCAGGATCAATCCCCCATGGCAACGCTTTCAACAGCTCATAGGTGGCCTCAAAATTTCGCGCCACATCCCGCAACAGGTTCTGGGTCAGCTTTCCATCGGTCGTAAACTCAAAGTGCGGAGTGCGATAAATAAACTTCTCGTTCGCCTCATCCTCACTGACGATCTCGACCGGGACCTTATTGCCATCCACCCCCACCTGGTCCGGCATCACAACCGGCTGCCGCTCCTTCCACTCCTCCAAATACGCCCGATCCCTCACCGTCAGCTCGCCGACCGGAAGCCGGGTGCGCTCT
>JBBQRY010000020.1:0-15996 GCA_038214335.1 Chthoniobacterales bacterium | reverse complement strand
CGTCAAAAACAATCAGCGCATCCATCCCATGGTCCATGAACCACTCGCCAATTGCCGCACCGGAAAATGGTGCAATATATTGCTCGGCAGCAGAATCCGATGCCGTGGAGGCGACGATGATCGTGTATTTCAGCGCATCGTGCTCTTCAAGGATTCCGACAACGCGCGCAATGTTGGCGTTCTTTTGACCGACGCCGACATAGATCGAATAGAGGGGTCGGAAATCCGGATCGCTGCCCTCTTCCCCGGCCCGGTTGATCTTTGCTTGGTTGAGAATGGTGTCCACGGCAATCGTGGTCTTGCCGGTTGCACGGTCGCCGATGATCAGCTCACGCTGACCGCGGCCAATCGGGATCATGGCATCGATGGGAAGGATTCCGGTCTGAACTGGCTGGCTCACGCTCCGACGCTTGATGATGCCTGGCGCGATTTTTTCGACAGGATAAAACTCCGTGGCTTGGATCGGGCCTTTGCCATCGAGCGGCTCGCCGAGAGCGTCCACGACACGTCCGAGCAGTCCTTTGCCGACGGGAACCTGGAGGAGTTTGCCGGTGGTGCGCACCTCGTCGCCTTCGCCAATCGTCGTGTAGTCGCCGAAAATAATCGCCCCCACCTCGGTCTCTTCCAGGTTGAGCGCCAGGCCGACCTTACCGCCGGGGAACTCCAACATCTCGTTGAGCATCGCGCCACTGAGTCCCTCCAAGCGGGCGACGCCGTCGCCAATTTCACGAACCGTCCCGACATTCGTTTGGCGGGCTGAGGCGGCCTTGATGGCGTTGATTTTTTCTTCGAGTTCGAGGACGATATTGCTCATGGCGTGTGGATAATAAAATTAGCGTGGAGATTTGATGGATTCGAGGCGCGCGCGGATGCTTCCATCCCAGACTTTGCTGCCGATTTGAATGCGCAGTCCGCCGATGAGGGCGGGGGTTTCGCGAAACTCAATGGTGAGTTCCCCGAAGCGGGAGAGAAGGTCTGCGGCGAGAGATGCCGTATCCGTCAGCGGTGTGGCGCTTTCGATGACGGCGTGGTGATTGGCGGCTTCGAGCCGTGCGAGGCGCAGGATTTCTTTCAGGATCTGGATATGCGAGCGCGGCTGGCGGTCCGCAACTTCTGAAAAAATCATTCGCAGGCGCGGCGCATCAATGCGCCCGTTGACGAGTGTCATCTCAAAGAGTTCACGGGCCTGTCTGCGGGCTTCGCGGCTGAGCTTCATGGGGTTAGGCAGCGACTTCTTTGGTGGTTTCTTTGGCCAGTCGCTCCTGGTCCTCTTGCGTGAGGATGCGCCCGGCCACCTTGGCGGTGGTTTCCACGACGAGATCAATCATGTCCGCCTTCACCTCAGCGACCATCTTGGCGCGGTCTTGCATCACCGTCTCATGGGCGCGCACGATGATCCCTTCGGCATCCTTGATCGCCTGCTGGGTGGCTTTCTCGCTGTGCGCTTCACTGCTCATGCGACCTTCTTCAATGATCCGCTGGGCATCGCTATTCGCCTTACGAAGAATTTCCTGACACCGCACTTCGGATTCCGCGAGTTGCTTTTTGATCTTTTCGGCGTTGAGCTGACCTTCCTCAATCCGTCGGCGCCTCTCTTCAAACATCGCGACCACCGGGCCGAAAGCGAATTTTTTCAGGATCAGGTAAACGGTGAGGAACAGAAGCGTCTGAGCGATCAGCTTCGGCCAAGTCACGCCGAACATATCAAAGATTTGGGCCATCGTTTCCATGTGAGGTAAGAAAAGTGAGGAGCCGCCGCGCCGTTGGAGCGGGCGGCTCCAGTCGAATTATCGGCCTCCGAAGGCGAGGATGAGCGCGTAAATCGCGATGGCCTCGGCAAGCGCCATGCCCAGAATGCTGATCGTGAGCACTTTTCCGAAGGCTCCAGGATTCCGTCCGACGGCCTCGGCAGCTTTCGCGCCGACCATGCCGACGCCGATGGCGGCCCCTGCGCCTGCGAGGGCAAGGGTGAGGCTTCCGGTGACTCCTGCGGCCGCTGTGGCGGCTTCTGCAATGATGTAAGGGTTCATTTTTTTGTGTTTTTCGTTGTTGGTTTTATCCCCGCCGCCCGCAGTGTGCCACGGTCCCGGCGGAAAAGTCTTTAGTGTTCTTCCTCCTCGTCGTGCGTGGCTTCCAGCCGAATATAGACCGCGCACAGAAGCGTGAACACGAGAGCCTGCAGGATGCCGACCAAGAGTTCGAGGAAGTAAAACGGAATTGGGATGGTGACGGAGCTAAGGTAGACCACCCATTTGGGGAGATTGAAATCATTCCCCAGCGTGATCATCGAGCTGAGCAGGTTCTCTCCAGCGAATACGTTGCCATACAATCGAAGCGAAAGCGACACCGGACGGAAGAAGATCGAAATGACCTCAATGATTCCCACAAAAAAGAAAATCGGAGCGAGAACAAACGCCATGACCCCCCGGAGTCCGCCCTTAACCCCAAACAGGTGCAGAAGGAAATTTTTTGGCCCCACATTCGTCATGGCCCAATAAACCCAGAGCCCCATGAACACGAGAGCCATGGCGAGGGTCATGTTCATATCCGCCGTGGTCGGACGCAGAAGGGGCGTATCGATATGCGCCTGCGCAAGGAAGGCACCGTGTTGGGTGTGGCTCCAGCCGATGGACCCCACGCCGGGCAGTAGCGCAAACCAGTTCGAGGCCAAAATAAAAATGAACAGCGTGGCGAGGAAGGCAAACGTCCGGGCGATCATGCGCCGACCCACGATTTCTTCGAGCATGTTGTAAAGGCTCTCGACGAGGAACTCGAACGAGTTCTGGAGCGCGGAAGGGACGACCAGCATTTTTCGCGTCGCTCGGCGGCAGAACCAGATCACAAACGCGGCAATGAGGATGCTCACAAAAATCGAATTCGTCAGCCATCCCGTAAAGCTCATCCCGGCATCCTCGTCGAAAAGACGGGGAGCATGGAGGCTCAGGGTGGCGGCGAAAAATGGAAGTGAGATCATGAAAAAATCTGTAAACAACCCCCCGGAAAGATGTGATCTTCGACCCAATGCTTGATCGAAGTCAACATCCCGCCCGGAGGTATCAAGGGAATCCGGGAGCCTAGCACAGCGGGAAAAACTGGCAATCTGAAAGTTTTTCCAAGAGAACGGGTTTTTTTGATGTTTTTTTCAAACCGATCTTCGCGGGCGAGGGGTTCTGGTTGAAGGATATCCAGGGTCCGCCAGACCCTGATTCCGCACGTTGTCTGGAAATTGACGGATTCCTTTCCGCCATGAAAATCCAGCCGATCGTCCGAGAAAATCCTTATGCGCGGTTTCGGGACCCGGCGGAGTCCTTGACGAGCCATAGGATTCCATAGGGTGCGATGGAGCGGGGAGGGGAGATCTTCGAGGGGGTTGGGAGTTCGACCAGCACCTTCCAAACTGTCTCCACCGGAGCGAGGGTTTTCTGACCCCCGTTCTTCAACATAGGCAGCGAGAAGGCGCATTCCTCCGGTGTCACGTTCACCATGGTGAGCACATCCCCGCGCTGGAGTATGAAGAGTGATGCCGGGGAGTCGATGACTTCTTGCGGGGTGGAGGGGGAGAATCCGACCTGGGAAGCGCGGGCGGCTAGCAGGGTTCGTAATCCGGAAAAGACCGATTCGCGAAGGAAGCCTTCGGCTTGCAATTCTTGTTCGAGCTTTGGGCCATCGAGTTTTTCGCGGTTGATCCGGCGTGGGATGCCGGACTCCTCGGCGGCGGCGCGGTTGCCACGGGATCCGAAGAGCGAATGAAAATAAATCCCGGGGACCCCGCGCAGGGCGAGGAGGATGGCGTGGGCGGCGAGGAAGCGCGACACTTGGAGGGCCACAGGCTCTTCGCTGGCGGGATCGGAAAGCGCGTCGAAATAGCTGATGTTCAGCTCATACGGACTCCGTGTGCCGTCGGGATTGTTTTTATAGCCGACCAATCCGCCATGCGAGATGCTGGAATCCACAAGGCGATCGATTTCCGGTGGCGACAAAATTCCGCGCGCCGGGTTCATGCCGATCCCGTCATGTGAGGCGAGGAAATTGAAGAAGGCAGTTTCTTCGGAGGGCAGGGAGAGCGTGCGGGTCCATGCCGCGAGTGCGGTGGTGGAGCCGGTCAGGAACGTGTGCAGAGTGAGCGGAGGAAGCGCAAAATTGTAAACAAGATGCGCTTCGTTGTGACCGTTTCCGAAATACGAAATATTGTCGGTGTGCGGCACATTCGTCTCGGTGATCAGTCGGACACCGGGTGCGGACTCCTCAAGGATGGCTCTCCAAATCTGAATGATTTTGTGGGTTTCCGGCAGGTGGATGCAGGTGGTGCCAAGGGTTTTCCAGAGGAAGGCAATGGCATCCAGCCGGATGAACCGTGCGCCGCGGCTGACGTAATCGAGGAGCACGCCGAGCACACGAAGGAACATTTCGGGGCTTTGGATATTGATGTCCACCTGATCCGCGCTGAACGTCGTCCACACCTTCTGCGGACCGGCGGCGGTCTCGAAGGTGGTGAGGAGCGGAAGGGCCCGCGGACGCACGACAGCCGAGAGGTCGGGATTTTCCGTGACCGTCACAAAGGCATCCTGCCATCCGGGTTCCTGTCGGAGAAACTTTGCAAACCAGTCGCCTTGCGCCGAGGCATGGTTCACCACGGCATCGAACATGAGGTCAAACGAAGCGCCGAGATCCGCAACGTCCTCCCATGTCCCGAGTTCAGGGTCCACCGCGACATAATCCATCACCGCAAATCCGTCGTCCGAGGAACTTGGGTAGAAGGGCAGGATGTGAACGGCGGGGATCACATCCCGGATCCACCTTGCAAGGAATCCCGAAAGCACCTGAAAGGGAGGGCGTCCCTCCTCGCGCAACTGGTCTCCATAGGTGATGAGGATGGCATCACGCTCGGAGAGCGCACGGCGCGTGCGAAACCGCTCGGGGGCGGGAAACTTTTTGACCAATTCGGCAATAGCGGGTTGCAGTGCGGAAGAATCTCCGTAGAGATCATGCAGGAGTGCTTCGCATTTCATTCTGACCACCCTTGCACAAAATCGCCCATCACGCATGTCATTCCCATTTTGCACCACCGAGTTTCCCAAACGTATCGGATTCATTTCCACAAGGTTCCAAGGCACCGACGGAGTCACCCTCGAGGCCGCAAAATGGGCGGCACTGCTCGAGGCCGAAGGGGCGCGCTGCTACTGGATGGCCGGCTTGCTGGACCGCCCGGCGGAGGTCTCCCATGTCGAGCCCTTGGCATTTTTTGGACATCCGGAAGTGGTTGCCATCCAGACCGAGCTTTTCGGAACCACGACCCGCACCCGCGAGATCACGAACCGGGTCCATGTGGTGAAGGAGAAACTCAAAGACTCGATTTACGCATTCATCCGCCGGTTTGATCTCGAAATGCTGATCCCGCAGAACGTGCTGGCGATCCCGATGCACATTCCGCTCGGCATTGCTCTCACCGAAGTGCTTGCGGAGACGGGAATCCCGACGATTGCCCACCATCACGATTTCACCTGGGAGCGCGAGCGATTCACTGTGACGTCGGCCGCCGACTACCTGGCAGCAGCCTTTCCTCCCACGCTCCCCCACCTCGAGCACGTGGTCATCAACACGCTTCAGCAAAAAGATCTTGCCCGGCGGTATGGGCAATCCTCGACCGTGATTCCGAATGTCATCGACTTCGAGACTCCTGCTCCAGGGATCGACGACTACTCGGCGGGTTTCCGGGCGGATGTCGGTCTTGCCGAGGACGACATCCTGGTGCTGCAGCCCACCCGGCTCGTGCCACGCAAGGGGATTGAACATGCCATTGAGCTATTGCGACGGCTGCGGGATCCGCGCGTGCGCCTGGTGCTCTCGCATGAGGGTGGCGACGAAGGGAATTCCTATACCGCACTCCTGCACGAACGCATTGCCGACGCCGGAATCTCCGCCCTTTTCATCGCCGACCGCGTCGGCGAGCAACGCGGCTTCACGCCGGATGGCAAAAAAATCTACACCCTTTCGGATGTGTATCCCCATGCAGATTTGGTCACGTATCCGAGCTACTACGAGGGCTTTGGCAACGCCTTTCTGGAAGCCGTCTATTTTGGCAAACCCGTGGTCGTGAATACCTATGCCGTATATGCCCGCGACATCGATCCGCTTGGGTTCCAAACCATAGAAATGTCGATGGTCATCTCGAATGAAGTCGTCGCCCAAACCCGCGAAATCCTCGACAACGCCGAGCTCCGCAAAGAATGGGCAGATACGAATTTCGCACTCGGCAAAAAGTTTTTCTCCTACGCCGTCGCACGTCGTAAATTGCTCGGACGCATCGCAAAGCTTCTCGGCGAACCGTGCTGAGCGTGCGCTCTGTCGGGTCGCTTCGTCACAACGGGTGCCGTATTAACTAACAGAAGCTTGCCATTTTTTGTGCCCATTTCCCAACGGGGTTGCCCATCTCGTGCAGCTCGTTAGGATCAATTCTGAAGCGCGGGCGCTTCGTTCGCGATCACCACGGGCGAACCAATTTCGAGCAGTCCGAACAGGCGATTGGCGGTTTCGCGACGCAGGCGTATGCACCCATGGGAAGCCGGACGACCTGGCACATACCCGATGTGCATGCCGACGCCAGAGTCGGTGAGCCGCATCCAGTTTGGCATGCTCGCTCCCACAAAGGCACCCCCTTCGGGGATCTCGGACGTGCGGTCGGCATTCTCGACCACGGTCACACCTGTGGCATCTACCACCTTGCCATACAGATTTGAGGCGTAGGCTTTTTCCTTTCCGCGAATCCGGAATTCACCCGCTGGAGTCGGATACGAGGAGCGGCCGGTAGCGACCGGAAAATCCAAAGCAATGCAGCCATCCACGAGGAGTAGTCCGCGCTGTTCCGAAAGCGAAATTTCCACCGCGCTGTTGGCAGTGGTTGCTGCTGCGAGAAGAGGCTCGTTGCGGTAGGTATCCTTGCGCCAGTCCGGCTTCGCTCTCCATGCCGCGTGAGCCGCACGCGCCTCCGCAACCTCGTCGGAATGCTGCTTGGCCTGCGTGCGCCGTTCAATGGCGGCACAGGAAGAAAAAATGGCGATGACCATGGCTGCCGACAGCCACCGGAAAAGGGGGCGCGATATCATACGCAAATCAGGCTGCATCGGGTTTGGGAGCACCGCTGCGCAGCCATTCCAGTGCGGTTCCATGCAAAAGGATCCAGCTTGCCAGTGATTTTGAGGACGTTCACATTTCCGTCGAGTTGGGTGGTAAAGGCCGCCATGTCGAGACTAGTAGCCGATTGCCCCACCTGAATCCAGCGGAAAGGAATGACTGAGTTCAGGGACAGAAATCTCTCAATTCCACTTCACCAATTCCACGCGGCGGTTTTTAGCACGTCCCTCTTCTGTGGTATTCGGCGCTGCAGGGCTAGCGAAGCTGCATCCAAAGGGGAAAAGACGCTGGGTCGAAATCCCGTAGCGGGAGGTGAGACCTTTTTCGGCGTCTTTCCATGAGTTCGTCACTGCCGCCACATAAACCGTAACGAAGGTATCTCCCTCGCCCTAGCAACTTTGGTTCTCTTGGGGGGGGCGTATGGATTCTGGATGCAGTTTATGTCGGTCCCGGAAAGCTGGTGACGAATTGGATTTTGAAATCCGGGAACGAGGAGACGATTTGAATTTTGAAATCTGGAAACGAATTCACAATCTCCCATTTGCCGGGCTTGTCTGGGAAGGAAGTCACGATCTGAACTTTGAGGTCCGGGAAACTGTCCACGACCTGGACTTTGAAATCCGGGAAGCTGGTCACGAATTGGATCTTCCCGAAGACTTTTGCGGGATTGGCTTTTGATTTGGAGGCCAATGCTGACGCGGGAGCGAGGGCCAAGGCGGCAAGGAAGGCGCGTCGGTTCATGGGAGAGTCTCGGCGGTGTTGAGAGAATTGAGAAGGAGGCGGATCGTGCCAAAGTCGTGTTTGTCGGGCGTGAGGACGATGCGTGGAAGCTTGGCGATTTCGCGCTGCTCGCGTTCTTGAGTCAGTGCCCGGGTTTGCTCAATGCTCCCAGTCAGAAGCAGCTTGGCAAACCGCTGATTGAGATCATCGAGGGCACCCGGGGTAAGTTTCTTTTTGATACGAATGACCATTTTTTCGCGCACCCACCGGTAAGAATGGAAGTTTTTATAAAACTCGGTGATCACGCGGACGGCATCGTCAGCATCGTGCGTCACATGGAACAAATGAAAATCGGTTTCCGAGATGAGCCCATGCGCGAGCAGGTCGTTCACCACAAACCGCCGCCACGTTTCCCAGTAGTGGCCGTTCGGACGGTCCATCATGATCACCGGCACGACCTGCATTTTGCCGGTCTGCATGAGAGTGAGGATTTCGCACCCTTCGTCCTGGGTTCCGAAACCGCCGGGAAAGAGCACGAACGCATCGGTCTCCTTCGCGAAATTCAGCTTGCGCGTGAAGAAGTAATTGAAATTGATTAGCTTCGGATCTCCAGTAATCGTCACATTCGCATGCTGCTCGAACGGCAGCCGGATGTTCAGCCCAAAGCTCTTTTCCGCACCGGCTCCTTCCTGGGCCGCGCCCATGATTCCAGCCCCGCCGCCGGTGATCACCATGAAATCCTTCTCAACAATCTTCCGGCCGAACTCCTGGGCAAGTTGATATTCGGCAGCCTCCGGCTTGGTCCGTGCACTCCCGAATACCGCCACTTTTCGGATTCCGCGATATTGGGAGAAAACATGCGCCGCATAGCGCATTTCCTCAAGAGCCCGGCTCATGAGCTTGAGTTCGGCAATTCCCGCCTCATCTTTTCCGAGCTGAAGGGAAGTCCCCACCAAGTCGGCAATCAGCTCTGCGGCCCGCCCGCTAGCCACCTCGCCAGCCAATTCCATGACGCGCGGATCGTTGTTCATACAAACCCGACCCTAGAATAACCGTGCTCCCACCGCGAGCCGAAACTGTTGTGCGGTTTGCGGGCGGGCACTGAGGCTTTGCGGAGACCAAAACTCCTGCGCCATCCTGCCACCTTTATTTATTTCCAGAGCCTTAATCGATCGCCCGGATGAGGAGCGTGCCATTGTGGCCGCCGAATCCGAACGAGTTGCTCAGAACGGTTTTCACTTTGGCTTCGCGGGCGACGTTGGGCACGCAGTCGAGATCGCAGAGCGGATCCGGATTATCGAGGTTGATCGTTGGAGGAATGACTCCGTATTTGATCGCGAGGGCGGAGGCCGCGAGTTCGACGCCGCCTGCCGCGCCGAGCAGGTGGCCAGTCATCGACTTCGTGGCGCTGACCATCACCTTTTTGGCATGATCTCCCAGCGCACTCTTAATGGCCTTGGTTTCGCAGATGTCGCCGAGGCCGGTGGAGGTCGCGTGGGCGTTGATATATTGAATGTCCTCCGGATTGACCTTTCCGTGGCCCATGGCGACTTTGATCGCGCGGGCGGCTCCTTCTCCATCGGGCATGGGAGCGGTCATGTGGTAGGCGTCGGCCGTGCATCCGTAGCCGATGATCTCGCAATAAATTTGCGCGCCGCGCCGTTTGGCGTGCTCGTAATCTTCCAGCACCACCACGCCCGCCCCCTCGCTCATGACGAATCCATCGCGGTCGCGGTCAAACGGACGGCACGCTTTCCCGGGTTCGTCGTTGCGCAAACTGACAGCCTTCATCGCCGAGAAACCGGCAATACCGAGCGGGGTGATCGTGGCCTCGCATCCGCCAGCAAGAAAGATGTCCGCATCGCCGAATTTGATGATGCGCCATGCTTCGCCGAGCGAATTGTTTGCCGTCGCACAGGCCGTGACAATGCACATGTTCGGTCCGCGCAGATCATACTCCATCGAGACAATTCCGCTGGCCATGTTGGAAATCATCATCGCGATAGTGAAAGGCGAAACCCGTGATGGACCGCGCTCCAGCAGGCGCTGGCACTCGTCTTCCATGCTGCGCAACCCGCCAATCCCGCTGCCAATCATCACGCCAAAGCGGTTGTGATCGACGGCATCAAGGTCGATGCCCGAATCTTCCAGCGCCATCTTCGCACCCGCCATCGCAAATTGGGTGAATCGGTCGGTGCGTTTGACGGATTTCGGATTTTTGAAATACTGGGCCGGTTGGAAATCGTGGACTTCTCCGGCAATTTTGCAGTCGAACTTGGTTGAATCGAACGCGGTGTAGCGCGTGATGCCCCCCCGTCCGTTGATGAGGGATTCCCAAAAGGTTTTTAGGTCGTTTCCAATTGGTGTAACAACACCCATCCCCGTGAGGACAACTCTTCGTTCTGTCATAGTGGTTTCTGTTGGCTTTGTTGAAATTGCGAGACGGCACACTAGGCGGGAAGCGTGGGCAATTGGCAAGGAATTTTTCCATGGAACGTGAAATTCCGGGCTCTTGACAGCGAACCGTTTTGTTTTGGAAATTTCCCAAAGTTGGGGAAATCACGCAGTTTTGAAATCCGGAGGTTGACCTTGTGAAGCCGACTGCTATCGTCTCAATCCACGACTATGAATCTGAACAATTTGACTTCTTTTGCAGCCGAACCCTCCTCCGCAAAGAACATCCTTTCCAATGATGTGGAAATCACGGGCACGCTGAAGTTTGAGAACGAACTCATTTTTGACGGCAAGCTCGACGGCGAGATCGTCTCCGAGGGTGTGCTCACGCTCGGAAAAAATGCCCACGTCAAAGGCGAGGTCAAGACGAAGGCGGTGACGGTGCACGGCACCGTCAACGGCAACATCTGCGTCACCGAACGCTGCGAACTCAAGGCCAGTTCGCAACTCAATGGCGACCTCAAGGCGATGCGCATCGTCATTGAAGAGGGCGCGACGTTCATCGGCAAATCCGAAGTGACCTCCGCCAAAACCCAGCCATCCGCCCCGGCCCGCTCGACGACTCCAGCAGCCGAGTCCCCACGCGGCGGCAAATCGGTCGAAGCCTCGGCCTGAGTCTCCCATGCCCCGTCTTCCTCAGAAGGCGAGATTTTTGTGTCCAAGTTGCGGAGCCAGCCAGCTTGAGCCGCCGCATTTGATTTCCACATTCTGCCGCTCCTGCGGAGACTATTTTGAAGTCGGGCTCAAAGCCGGATGTCCGGTTCTCGCGCCGCCGCCATTTGTCGAAACAAAGGTTCGCAACGTCCATTGCCATCGCTGCCAGAGCGACCACCGGGTTTCTGCTCATGCCGAGAACACGATCTGCCCCCGATGCAACGCGGCGATCAGCCTGCGCGATGTTCTCATTTCCTCCCCCACCTCTCGTCCGGTCGATACGCGCGGACACCTCATCATCGCTCCCTCCGGTTCCCTGAGCAGCTCATGGATTGTTTGTGGATCAGCCGAAATCCGCGGCCCTCTGCTTGGGACCATCCGATCCGAAGGCACGGTCTCCTTCTTCAATACCGGATTTTTTCCCTGCCAACTGGAGGCTCCCGCCGTGCTCATCGGCAAGTCTGCCCGCCTGGCCCTCACCGTTGCGCTGCGCACCGGACGCCTCGAAGTCAAAGGACACTTCAGCGGTCTCGTTCACTGCCGGGGGGATGTCCATGTCCGCAAGGGCGGACGCCTCGAAGCCGAAGTTCACGCACGTTCGGTGCGTGTCGAAAAAGGCGGCGCACTTCTCGGAACCTGCCATGTGGACGTCCGCCAGCCCCTCACTCGCCAAACAGAAGAGGAATCTCTGCCATTACCGGAATTGGACGCCGCTCTCTGCCCGGCCTGAGGAACATCAAAAGAAATATAAGTTATGGGACCCCTTTTTGTGTTCAGGGCATGGCATCTTTCACCGTATCCGCAGCCTTTTCAAAGCCTTCTTTGACGGTGTTTCCAGCATCCTTTAAAGCTTCGCCTGTGGTCTCGCCGGCTTCCTTGAGAGATTGCCCCACACCTTTGGCATCGGCCTTCAAATCTTGAGCCTTCGCGCGGGCCTTTGTTTCAAGGAACCGGGCTTCTTCTTTCGCCCGGTAGGCGCGAAGATTGTCTTCCTTGGTTCGGGCCGTTTTCGCCGGAGCGCCCGTTTGAGTGGAGGCCTGCTGTTTTAGCTCTGCAATTTCCTGATCGAGCTCGGCAAACGCCCGATCTACGTCAGCCACATTCTCTGCCGTGGGAGCATTCTGATAAGCGTCAATCGCATGTCCGAGACGGCTGGTCTCAAAGTTCGAGGTCGCCGGAGTCGGCTTATCAATCACGGTTGGTTCCTTCTTTTCGCAGGCGCAGAGGGCAACGGACACGACGAGGATGGGCAGCAGGTATGTTTTCATAAAGAGAGTTCGGATGAGAGGGGGGCTGTGGACGTGTTGAGAGGGAACTTATCCTTCGCACGCAACATCCGCGACGAGTTGGCGGCTAACATGGATATGAAAGATTCGGATGCCGGGCTTCTGATGCGTCTATCACCGGTTTCCCTGATCCTTATTCGTCTGAGGATATTTTTTCGTGGTCGGCCAGATCAGCCGCCATGGCTGGTGTTTGAGGGTATCGCTGGCCTGTTCGAGGTTGCGGGCGATATTTTCGGAGCGTGGCCCGAGATTGTTGGCGATCCGCTTGAACTCGGCTGACGACTCGCGCAGGTTTTTGAGCGTGCGCTCGAGGTCGTCGCTCTCCGCGATGGGCGCCACAATCCGGTGTGCGTCGCGCAGCGTGAGGGCAAAATGGCTTTCCGGGCCGGTGAGATCCACCAACTGACGGAAGCCTGTCTGGATCGGACCTTCGTCACCGGTGAGCGTTTCAATGTTGCGGATGGCACTATCGAGAGGCCCCGAAGCCGTCTTCTGGAGAGCGTCCAATGTCTCGGTGGCCTTGGCCATCACCGGCTTGATTTCCTCCAGCACCTTGGGAACAATTTCTTCCAGGCCGGGAGGGCGGATTCCGATGAAAGAATATCCATCTTCAGCAACGCCCGCCGTCTCATTGCCATGGGTGAAATCGATGACCGGGTCGGCGAGGATGCGGGGTTGGGAAATAGACGCGAGGGCATCCTGATATACGGCGGAGTCTTTGGCTACGCTCACTTCGACGCGGGTCTCCAAGCCGGGCTTGGGCCGGTCCTTTTCCGGAACAGGCGAGTAAAGGGCTTCGACGCGTCCGATGCGCCGTCCTGCGAGAAGGACCTCGGCGCCCGGACGCAGCGCCGCGGCGTTGTCAAAATAGATTTGGTAGGTTTTCTGCGGAATAAAGACCCCCGGTGCCCCGAGAAAGAGGATGATGGCGATGAAAATCGCCCAGGTGATGATGACCAGCATTCCGGTCCAAATTTCTTCGCGTTCAATTTTCATGAGGATTCATTCTGAATGGGTCCGGTTGTGTCGCCGGAGATGAATTGAGCCACGACCGGATCTTTGCTCGAGCGGATTTCGTCCGGGGTTCCAGAGATTTGGAGTTTGCCTTCATAGAGCATCGCCATGCGGGTGGCGACCTTGAACGCGCTGTCCATTTCGTGGGTGACAATGATCGAGGTGGCGTGAATTTTTTCGGTCAGTTCAATGATCAGTTCGTTGATCACCGAGCTGATCACCGGGTCGAGGCCGGCGGTCGGTTCATCGAAGAGGATGAGTTCCGGATCCAGAATGATGCCCCGAGCCAGACCGATCCGCTTGCGCATCCCCCCACTCAGCTCGGCAGGCATTTTTTGGCGCATGTCCTTCATACCGACCATTTCCAGTTTTTCATCAATGAGGGTTTCGATTTCATTGCGGGATTTTCTGGTGAGTTCCGTGAGGGGGAGGGCGAGGTTTTCGGCGACAGTGAGCGAGCTGATGAGGGCGCTGTATTGATAGACCATGCCCACGCGACGGCGCACGCGGTTCAGCTTGCGACGGCTGAGTTTCGCAAGGGATTGCCCATCGAATCGCACATCTCCGCGCGTTGGCTGGAGGATCCCCAAGATCAGGCGGAGTAGTGTGCTTTTGCCGCTGCCGCTGCGACCCATGATCACGAACCTCTCCTGCGGGCACACACTCAGGGACGTGCCTTCCAGAACCGACTGATCGCCAAAGTCCAAGTAAACATCCTCCAACTCAACCATGGGGTTCTCATTCATTTCTCGAAAAGAGCTACCACCATGACATTGAAAACGGTGTCGAAGCCGATCACCGCGGTGATGGATGTGACGACGCTGGCGGTGGCCGCCGTTCCGACCCCGGCCGCACCCCCGGTTACGGCGAGTCCCTTGTAACAACTCACTGCGCCGACGATCACACCAAACAGCAGGCTCTTGAACACGCCGAAGACGAGATCGCGGATGAGAAGGGTATCGAGCACGGTGGTGAAAAAGAATTCCCATGCCATGTGAAACGCCCAGAGCGAAATGAGCGCGGCGCCCACAAGGGCAAAAACATTTCCGACCACGGCCAAGCAGGGAGTGAGGACCACGGCCGCGAGCACGCGCGGGGACACCAGATACCGGAGTGCTCCGATGCCCATCCCTTCAAGCGCTTCGACCTCCTCGGCCACCGTCATGGTTCCCAATTCCGCCGTGTAGGCCGCCCCAATCCTTGCGGCGAGCATGATGCCGGTCATGAGGGGACCCAACTCGCGGGTGAAGGCAATGGCCACCAACACCGGAACCATGCGTTCCTGTCCGAACGACCGAAGCTGGTGGCCGGTGAGAAGCGCAATGGTGAGTCCGACAAAAAAGCAGACCAAGGCAACGAGCGGAACCGACCCCACGCCCACCCGGTAGGCCTGCTGATGGAAAACCCGCAGAGGGAATGCGGGTCGCCGCCTCCGAACCGCATCGCCCATTTCTTCCCCGGTATGGACCAGCATCCAGAAAATGGCTCCAATGGCTTGAAAGGTATGGCGAATCGCGTTCATCGGATGGCGCATCAACAGCGACGCATGGCCGCAAGCAGATCCGCACCGGGAATGGTCATAAAGCGAGTGGCAGTGTCCGACATATTTCACTCAATGATCCGACGATAGCTCCATGGCGCGGGAATTTCACGCGGAACCGGTGACGGAGCGGGTGGCTCGGAAGGCGAATTCGAGGAGGGAGCGGGTGGCGCGGAAGGCGCGGGTTTCTTTTTGCTTGGTTTCATGGCTCGCATTTTGAACGATTTACCCTCTCCCCCGCCATAGGGTGATACCCTGAAAAATCATTCAGTGTGCGTCTGCCGGATCGGTGGACTGAGCCGCCCAGTCCACAGCAAATCGCACGAGTTCCTTGGCATCCTGCAGGCCCAACTTTTCTTTGATATGCGCCCGGTGGGTCTCAATCGTTTTGGCACTCAAATTCAATTCCTCGGCGATCCCATTGGTGCCAAATCCGCGCCCAAGGAATTGCAGCACCTCGAGCTCACGGTCCGAGAGACGGTCCACGGGAGAACCTGTTCCGGAATCCGCCGCTTGCACCGCTTGAAAAATCAGCATCTTGGAAAACCGTTCGCTGAGATAGATTTCTCCGCTGAGCACTTTTCGTAATCCTGCCACCACTTGGGTGAGTGCCTCGGCCTTCATCGCATACCCGAGCGCCCCGGCGCGCAAGGCCCGCAGCGCATAGAGGGACTCGTCGTGCATCGAAAGCACCAGAATCGGCAGCTTCGGGAACTCCGCCTTGAGTTGCTTGATCAGTTCAATTCCATTCGGCCCCGGAAGCGAAATATCCAACATCGCCACATCCGGCTTC
The DNA here is from genome assembly GCA_038214335.1 of Chthoniobacterales bacterium. GTDB lineage: Bacteria > Verrucomicrobiota > Verrucomicrobiia > Chthoniobacterales > Terrimicrobiaceae > QYQL01. Next base: position 404 of record JBBQRY010000020.1, on the reverse strand, counting down.
AGACTCCGCATCGCCCCCAGCGCCGCCGCCGCCGCGCCAGCATCCCCGCAAACCTCCATATCCGACTCCGCATTGATCAGAGCCGTGATGCCATGCCGAAAAACCGGATGGTCGTCCACGACCAAAACACGCTTTTTTTCCTGTCTGGAGGATGGGGATTTTTCAGGTTTGGACTCCATAGAGGTGGAGTGAGCATATATACCAAATTCCTTTCTGAAATCAAGCGATGATAAATTTCCGCCCTGAGAACAGAAAGCCCGAACCGTCTGCGGGTCCTTCTCAAAAGCCTGCGGAGTCGCGAGTTCCTCGGGATGGTCGAGCAAGATGTCATCTGCCGGGCAAACGATCTCACAGAGATACCCTCGCTTCCGGCACGCCGTGGGTGGAAAGGACTTCCAGCTCCA
>JBBQRY010000019.1:0-16012 GCA_038214335.1 Chthoniobacterales bacterium | reverse complement strand
GCTACTCCTCGGAAATGAGCGTGATGTGCGACGCACCGAGCGCGGTGAGGCGGGCGCGGATGGCGTCCGCATCGAATTGCGGGTCATGCGCCTCAATGACGACAAAAAATTTGTCATCGGTGACTTTTTTGAAGCGGTCCCATGCGAAGAGCGGATGGTTGAGGCGGGGCAGGCGGTTCATGGCCAGCATCCCAATGACGGCAGTGGCCGCCGCGACAAGAATCGTGAGTTCCACCATGATCGGGAATAGTGCGGGAAGGGTGAAGAAGCCATGCGGTTTGCCGCCAAGGAGGAGCGGATACCACACCGATGTCGGTAGGAATTGGAGGGCGACGGCGAGGAGGAATCCTGCGAGTCCACCTAGAAAGACGATCTTTCCAAGTAGCGACGGCCGCAGTCCCATGGCCGCATCCATGCCATGGATGGGGAAGGGCGAGAAGGCATCCCAATTTCGGAATCCCGCATCACGCAGGGATTCTGCGGCGCGGCGGAGAGCGCAGGCCGAATCGAACTCCGCGCCGATGCCATAGATTTTCGAGGACGTGGTCACGGTGTGGAGTCCTTTCTGGGTTCGGCATTTGGCTTTCCGGTCTCCGCTTTCCCATTTCCGCTTTCGTTCACAGGCGGGACGCCTGTGCTCCCTGAGGGGTCATTTTCTGGCAGCACGGCTTTGACTTCAAACATGGCGATCATGGGAAGGAAGCGAATGAACAGCAGGAAGAGCGTTGCGAAGAGTCCGAATGTTCCGGCAAAGGTGCAGACATCGACCCATGTCGGATGAAACAAGGCCCATGACGAAGGGGTGAAGTCGTGGGTGAGCGTGCCGGCAATGATCACAAACCTTTCGCACCACATCCCGATGTTTGCGAATTGGGCAATGATCCAGACCAGAACCAGGCGGCTGCGGAAAAACCGGAACCAGAGCAACTGGGGAGCCAGCACGTTGCCTATGATCATTGCGGCGTATCCCAATGCATAGGGTCCGGTGGCACGATACCAGAAGGCGGCTTGCTCATAAGGGTTGCCGCTATACCATGCGGTGAAAAGCTCCATGGCATAGGCATAGCCAACAAAGGATCCCGTGAGCAGAAGGATGCGACACATTTTATCGAAATGGTCCGGGGTCACCAAATCCCCGAGGGGTTTGTAGATGGCGCATGTGGGAATGAGGATGGTGAGCACCATGGCAAAGCCTCCGAAAATTGCGCCCGCCACAAAGTAAGGCGGGAAGATGGTGGCGTGCCAGCCCGGCAGGATGGTGGTGGCAAAGTCAAATGACACGACGGAATGAACCGAGAGAACAAGCGGCGTGGCGAGTCCGGCAAGGATGAGGTACGCTTTTTCGTAATGACGCCACTGGCGATTGCTGCCGCGCCAACCCAGGGCAAGAATGCCGTAGAACCATTGCCTGAACTTAGTCGTCGAGCGGTCGCGCAGGGTGGCCAAATCCGGAATGAGCCCTGTAAACCAGAACATCACGCTCACGGTGAAATACGTGCCGACCGCAAACATATCCCACATGAGTGGGCTACGAAAGTTTTGCCAGATGGCATTAGAATTCGGAGACGGGATGAGATACCACGACATCCAAACCCGCCCCACATGGAAGACCGGATAGATCGCGGCGCAGATCACCGCAAACAACGTCATGGCTTCTGCCGTCCGGTTGATCGAAGTCCGCCATTTTTGACGGGTGAGGAACAGGATGGCCGAGATCAGTGTTCCCGCATGGCCGATCCCGATCCAGAACACGAAATTCGTAATATCCCATGCCCACCCGACCGGATGGTTGTTCCCCCACACACCCACGCCCGTGGCGACAAGGTAGATCAGCAGGGCGGCGCAGACCAGCGTCCATGGCAGCGCAACGCCCATGGCGGCCCACCACCAGGCGGGGGTTGGACCCTCGACAATCGAGCTCACGTAGTTGCTGATCCACGCCATCGAACGTCCGCCGCGCACGAGAGGCGGACGGGCTAGAGGAGAACCGGTGTGCGAAGTGAGAGCTTCAGGGAGCATAGGCGTCTCGCCTGTGAACGGGGAACGGTTGGCATTTTTTGTCACAGGCGGGACGCCTGTGCTCCCTGAAAGCGGTGTGTTCGTGTTCACAGGCGGGACGCCTGTGCTCCCTGAAAGCGGTGTGTTCGTATTCACAGGCGGGACGCCTGTGCTCCTTGAGGGGCGATCAGTGGGCATCACCGATGGGAGGGGGTTGCGCCGCGAGGGCAGGGTTCGGATTTCGGACGCGAACGAGATAGGTGACCCGGGGGGCGACGTTTAGGAAGTCAAACATCGTGTAGCCGCGTGGGCTTTGGCGCAGGCGGGCGACTCGACTTTTCGAATCGGCAATGTCGCCAAAGACGAGGGATTCATTGGGACATGCCTGCTGGCAGGCGACTTTGAATGGACTGATCGGGGTCGCACTCTTTGGAGTGGGGCCTGCCGCGACGAGGCGACCGATTTTGGCCTCCTCAATGCGTTGAATGCAGAACGTGCATTTTTCCATGACCCCACGCATGCGGACAGTGACGTTTGGGTTCTTGGCCATCTGGAGCGTGTCGGCCATACCTTTTTTCGCGAGCGGGCCGATGTAGAGTTCATCGAGCGGACGCTGGTTGTAGTCGAAGTAATTGAATCGGCGCACTTTCCATGGGCAGTTGTTCGCGCAATACCGTGTTCCAATGCACCGGTTGTAAGCCATGACGTTCAGCCCATCCTCGCTGTGGACGGTGGCATTCACCGGACACACCGGCTCGCAGGGCGCGTTTTCGCAGTGCTGGCACATCACCGCTTGGGGAAGCATCGTGGGATTTTCGGGCGTTCCGGAAAAATAGCGGTCAATCCGAATCCATGCCATATCGCGGTTGCGCCGGACTTGGGCTTTGCCGACGACGGGCACATTATTTTCGGACTGACAGGCGACCACGCAGGCGTTGCAACCGGTGCAAGTATTCAGATCAACCGTCATCCCCCATTGCTCGGCTGCGGTCAGAGGCGGATGCGTGTAAAGGGCAGCGTTGGCGGAGGCTGCATGGCCCGTGGATTCGGCAAAATTCGGGGTTTTGTGATACTGCGCCAGGGTGCCTTCGCGCACGAGATCGCGTCCTTCCATCGCATGGTGTTCCTGGGTCAGTGCGAGCGGATATTTCCGACCAGTCACCTGAACCGTTACGCCGCCTGCGATGCGCGGAGAACCTGCGGTGCGGAGGGGATAGGCATTGAAGCCAACATTTTCCACAAAGGCTGGTGCTTCTGTGTGGCCGAAGCCGAGAGCGATCGAGAGGGAATCGTCGGCATGTCCCGGTGCGACCATCGCCGCAGCGGTGATCGTGCGGATTCCATCGCTCACCTCGACAAGATCTGCGACGGGATCAAAGCCATCCGTCGGACTGATCCCAAGCCGTGCTGCAGTCGCAGGACTCACGAGCAGGGCATTATCCCATGTGAGCTTCGTGACAAAATCCGGCGTTTCCAGAAGCCAGGAATTATTGGCATGGCGGCCGTCATCCACGCTCGAGCTTTGCAGGAAAACCAGCTCAAGTCCGGGTTTCTCCGGGAGAAGGGAGCCTGCGATTTTCCCCGCCGAGGCCGTGGAGCATTCGAGATCCTTCGGGAGAAACTCTGTGCCGGGAAGGAATCCGACGCGCAGGAAGTTGTTCCAGAGCTGATCGGGTCCGCCGACCTGATCGAGCAAAGCTGCGGGCGCGAGAGCCTCCATGGTCGTGCGGACAAGGCTCGGACCCTCCTCTGCGGGATAGCCCAGCAGGCCCGCCAGCAAATCGAGCTCCGACCACCCGCCCCAGAGCGGAAGGATCATGGGCTGGATTGCGGAATACGTGCCGTTGGCAGCGCGCACGTCGCCCCATGCTTCGAGGAAATGTGCGGCTGGAATCTGCCAATGTGCGAGGCGGGAGGTCTCGTCGTCAAAAAGCCCTAGCTTCACAATCTTGGGAACACTCTTTAGCAATGCCGGGAAATCGAGATCGGCAGGTGCGTTGAAGGCCGGATTGCCGCCAAGGATAAAAAGCGTGCGCACGGACCCCGCCGAAACGGCTGCGGCCAATTCGGTGATCGTGGCGGATCGTGGGCTCGGATCTTCAACTCCCAGGACCGTGGTTCCGAGGTTGCCGAGTGCCGAATTGATGGCATGGACGACCGCATGGATGGGGGCGGGTGCCTGTGGGCCGGCTAGGACGAGCGAGCGGGTGGGATTTGCTAATAGGTCTTTTGCGCAGGCCTCAATCCATGCCTCATCAAGCTTTGTATTGCCAAGCGTTGGGAAGGCGCCGAGCACGGTGGCCAGCGCGGGATCACTGGTCCGTTCTGCAACGATCCTTCCCAAGTGCCAGACAAAATTCGCCATGTCGGAAACCCGGCACCGCAGGCGATGGTCCGCCATGCCGCCCGTGAGGGTAAAATGGTTTTCGACCACGTAGAGCCGGTTCATGGGTGCCCCGCCTTGGTCCGGATTTCGACGCGTGGCAAATCCCGCCGCATAGCCAATGCCGGATTCAATGGGGTTCAGGAAATCGCTGTCCAGTGCGAGGATCACATCCGCCCGCTCAAATTTGGGAACGAGGCGCGTGCCGGTTCCGAAGGCTGCCTCGGTTGCCTGCACCGCTTCCGTATCTCCCAGCGGCTCAAATTCCGCCCAAAGCAAGCCCGGGAAGTTTCGCTCCAATTCCGTGCGCAGGCGATCTCGGGTGGGCGAGTTTGTTTTCTCCACCAGAAATGCGAGTCCCTTGCCACCCGTCTGGTTCAGGTTGCGCAGGAAGGCCGTAAACGCCTGCGCATCTGTGATCTTTCCGTTTTCGCGAAACTCGCGAGCACGTCCGGGATCGTAGAGGTCGAGGATGGCGGCCTGTGCGAAAGAATCTGTTCCGCCATTGCTGACGGGGTGCAACGGATTCCCCTCCAGCTTGGTGGGACGGCCATCCGAGGTGGATGCGATGAGCGGCATCGCCCCCCAGCGCGTCGGCATCGACGTGGCGTAGTAGAGGAATTTTCCCGGCAGCGTCCATTCCGCGCCCTTCGTGAATGGGACGAGTTGGGCAAGCGGACGGCGGCAGCCGGTGAGTCCGACACCTGCCAGCGCAATCGAGGCCCCCATGAGCTTAAGGAATGCGCGCTTCGAGAGTCCCGGGGGTTCGCCCACGGAAGCACCGGGAGAGAACTCGGTTTCTAGGCTTCCGAGAAATTCGGGATCATTCGTGCGGTCGCGCAGGCTACGCCAGTGCGTGGGCACCCGGTCGCGGGGCGGGTGGTGACGGTGGGATTTCATCGGTGGCAGGCTCCACAGTTCGTCGAAGGCTGGACCTCCCATGCCTCTTTCAGTTTTTTTCCGAGTTCCTGCTGACCGGCTCCGGCGGTCCAATCCATCTGATAGACTTCTTGCAACGGACGTAGGGCAGACTCCGGCGCACGGTGACAATCCAAGCACCATGACATGCTCTGGGATTTGTCCTGCCAGACCTCTTCCATGCGGTCCACGGGACCATGGCAGCTCACGCAACTCACGCCACGGGCCACATGCACCGCGTGGTTGAAATACACGTAATCCGGTGCCTTGTGGATCCTGACCCACTCGATCGGCAGACCCGATTGCCAGCTCTTGCGCACGGGAGCGAGCTTCGGGCTGTCTGGACGGATCTGTGTGTGGCAGGCCATGCAGGATTCCGTGGTAGGGATATTCGAATGCGCCGAGACCTCAACCGCATTGTGGCAATACCGGCAATCCATCCCAAGATCCCCGACATGAAGTTTATGCGAAAAGGGCGCAGGCTGGATCGGCATGTAGCCCGCGCGTGTGTATTCCTGCGTGAAATAATACGTCACCCCGGCCACCGCCGAGGCGGCCATCAGACCCATGGCCACCGCCGCTTTGAGCGGAACAAGGTTGGCCGATTTTGGAAAAATATTCGGCATGAATTCACAGCGCGGCCCTGAAGCCGGAATATGCTTTCAGCCCTTTTTGGGGCTGACGGGGGGCGGGGGTTTGAGCTGGAATGCGGGACCGGGACATAACGAATGCGCAAAAGTGTGAAATCCCTGTCGCAAGTGTCAACAGAATCGGTAATTTTATTTTCCGCATGAAAGTCCTTCTCGCCATCCTTCTCCTCTCGACCAGCGCCCTGCGCGCATCGGAATCCGCCGCCCAACCCGAGCTTCCCGTCGTCAGCCTGCGCATCGGCTCGACCACACTCCGCGCCGAAGTCGCGGATGACGACACCGAGCGCGCTTCTGGACTCATGTTCCGCGAAGCTCTCGCACCGAATTCCGGCATGGTCTTTGTCATGCCCCAGATCGCCCCCGCCTCTTTCTGGATGAAAAATACCCTCATCCCTCTCTCGATTGCCTTCGTCGATGTCCGTGGCACCATCTTGGAAATCCACGACATGAAACCCAAGGACGAAACCCCCGTCCGCAGCACCTTCCCCCGCGTCGCCTACGCCATCGAAGTCGATCAAGGATGGTTCTCAAAAAACAAAATCTGGCCCGGCGACCAAGTTTCGGGGCTGCCCTTGAGGGCGGATTGAGTTCTGAGGGCTAGGCGTTTTTCGGAGCGACTTACGGCGGGCTTCGGCGGAGGCAAGGAGGCTCAGGGTTTGCCCATTTCGGTGAGTTCGGTGCTCAGGGCGTCGCGTTTTTCTTTGAGCTGGCGGATGGCGCGTTCAGATTTTTTGCGTTCTGCGGAAGTGGCGTCGGGAATCCGGGCCGCCTCTTCTTGGGTAGATCGGATTTCGTTATTGATGGAGCGGATGGAGTCCGAGACCTCGTCGATTTTCTGGGCTTCGGCCGGATTTCCGGGTGTCGGGGCGGAGTCTGGTTCGCCGGGCAGGACGGGGTCTGTTGGGCTGGATCCCGTGAGCGGAAGGTTGGGGATGGGGTCTGCGGGGAGGGCGATCGTGTCTGCCGTGGCGGCATCATCTGGGGTGGATGGCGCGGCGGGTTGTGTGGCGTCAGGTGGCATTTCGCTCCCGGCACCAGGCAGGAGGGCCGCATCGGAGGAGAAGGCGTTGGTGGTGCCCGCCGAGGTGGCGGCAGGGGAATCCGATGACGGCGCATAGGTCGCCGCGAACAAGGATTTGTTTTTGCGGAATTGTTCGCCAGCGTATTGGAGCACGTAGTCGCCATCGACTTCGCTGAGGAACGTCATGGCCTCGCCGGCGCGGATGCCTTTGATTCCGTTGGCGGTGGTGATTTGAAAATCTGACGTTGCAAAGACGACACGCGGCAGAACGGGTTTTTTCGGGGCCGGGGTGGGGGAGGATTCCAGAAATTCTTCCGGAATCGAAACGGTCGGGGCCTTGGCTGGGGCTGATGGCGAGGGCTCTGCGGCGGGTTCGGAAGCGGGCTTGCAGCCAGACATGGCGAGTGTGCAGGCGAGTGCCCCCGCGAGGAGGGGGAAATCCGCAAAACGCGAACCGGTGTGGGAAGAATTACGAGTGTTCATGGGCGAAAGATTATCAGCCTGCTGTGGGATTTGAAAAGCCCGGATACGCGGACCCCGCGCGAAAGAAAAAATTGAGATGCAAACAAGGAGAATAGGCGTCTCGCCTGTTTAGAGACTGGCTATATTCTGCGGAGTTGGCACACGACACAGGCGAGACGCCTGTGCTCCTTGAGTTTCGATCGCCACTTGCACTTTTCGCAGATGCGCCTGCCGGTGTCCGAACCCTGCTGATTTCTTTGACACGATAACCGCATCTGCTAACACCTGTTTGATCACTCTGTCAATTTTGTATGAAAACTCTTCGTCTCGGTATCATTGGCCTCGGCAACATGGGGCGCGCACATTGCAACACCATCCTCTCGGGCAAGGTCCCCGGCTGCGAGCTGGCGGCGGTCTGTGATACGGACCCCGATGCGCTGGCCCGGTTTCCGGAGGTGCCCGGATTTGGGGAGAGTGCGGCGTTGTTGGCATCGGGCACGATCGATGCGGTGCTCATTGCCACCCCGCACTACTCGCATACGACGATTGGCATCGCGGCACTGAAGGCGGGGCTGCATGTGCTGGTGGAGAAGCCGATTTCCGTTCATAAGGCGGACTGCGAGCGGCTCATTGCGGCGCATCAGTCGAAGAAGCAGGTCTTTTCGGCGATGTTCAATCAGCGGACCGATCCTTATTACCAGAAGGTGCGGGAGTTGGTGCATGGAGGAGAACTCGGAAAAATCCGTCGTATCAACTGGATCATCACCGATTGGTTCCGGAGCGAGGCCTATTATGCATCCGGCGGCTGGCGCGCCACGTGGGGAGGGGAAGGCGGCGGGGTGCTGCTCAACCAGTGCCCGCACAATCTGGATCTTTACCAGTGGATCTTTGGAATGCCTTCCAAAGTGCGCGGATTCTGTCAGTTGGGGCGGTATCACCAGATTGAGGTCGAGGATGATGTGACGGCGTATTTCGAGTATCCGGATGGCACCACGGGGGTTTTCATCACAACGACGGGCGAGGCCCCCGGGACGAACCGCTTGGAGATTGCGGCGGAGCAGGGCAAGCTGGTTCTGGAGCACGATAAGCTCACCTACACCCGCAACGAGATTCCCACAGAAAAATTCAGCCGCACGACAACCGGGTCGTTCTCGCGACCTGCGGTCTGGAATGTGGAGATCCCACTGCCGGCCACCCGTGGAGAACAGCACGTGGGGATTCTGAAAAACTTTACGAACGCGATTTTGCACGGAGAAAAGCTGCTTGCGCCCGCCTGCGAGGGAATCCACTCGGTGGAGCTCGGCAATGCGATTTTGCTCTCTTCATTAAAGGGCACCACCGTGGATGTTCCGATTTCCGGCCCCGCCTACGAGCGGGAACTCAAGAAGTTGATCAGCACGTCGAAGCCTGTGAAAAAGACGAAACCAAAATCCAAGGCCAAATCGGACGATTTCTCGAACTCGTTCCGCTGATTTTTCGACCCATTTTACCTCAACACAATCCAAACAATGAAAGACGGAATGACCTACGCTCCCCAGGGCAAACCTGCGCCGGTGTGCGAGCCCGGCGACTTTGCCTTTGCCGCCACCAGCTTGGACCATGGCCACATTTACGGCCAGTGCAACGGCCTCCTCGAAGCCGGCGGCGAACTGCGCATGGTGTATGATCCGGATCCCGGAAAGGTGGCCGCATTTCTGAAACAATACCCTCAAGCAAAACCCGTTGGTTCCTTGGAGGAGATCTTAGAGGATTCCGCGATTCAGCTTGTGGCCGCCGCCGCAATTCCCAACGAGCGGGGTCCGCTGGGATGCCGGGTCATGGAAGCCGGAAAAGATTATTTCACCGACAAGACGCCGTTCACATCCGTGGCTCAACTCGATGCCGCACGGACAACCGCCGCAAAGACCGGGCGCAAATACATGGTCTATTACAGCGAACGCCTGCATGTGGAGTGTGCCGTTCTTGCCGGGCAGCTCATTGCTGAGGGGGCGATTGGCAAAGTGCTCCAAACCATCGGCACGGGTCCCCACCGGCTCTCGGCTTCTTCGCGGCCTGCATGGTTTTTCAACCGTGAGCAGTACGGTGGAATCCTCACCGACATCGGAAGCCACCAGAGCGAACAGTTTCTTTTTTACACGGGATCCAGCGATGCGGAGGTCAACTTCAGTGCCATCGCCAATTATGGAAACCCGGAACACCCGGAACTGGAGGACTTCGGCGAAGCTTCGCTGACCGGGGACAAGGGAGCCTCCGGCTACTACCGTGTGGACTGGTTTACTCCAGATGGACTTCGCACATGGGGAGATGGGCGCACGTTCATTCTTGGCACCAAGGGAACCATCGAGCTGCGCAAATATATTCAGATCACGGCGGAAGATCCGACCGGCAACCAGCTCTACATGGTCAATGAATCCGGCGAACACCACATCCCGTGTGGAGGAAAAGTTGGCTTCCCGTTCTTCGGTCAGCTTATTCTCGACTGTCTCAACCGCACCGAAAAAGCCATGACCCAAGCGCATGCCTTCAAAGCCGCCGAGCTTTGTCTGAAAGCACAAGCGAAAGCTCGCCGCCTCGTCTGACGGCAATCCAGGCTCTCTCGGCTTACGCTTGTTCTTTGAGGATCAAAAAGTCTGAGGTTACTCAGACCGCTTCAGCGATCTACCAAGGGATTGAGAGTTTCGAGACTTGGAAACCTTGCAAAGTCACGATCCGCAGTCCAAAGGAGCTGCACTCCGTGAGCTTGCTCCAGAAGCGGGTCAACAATATCAATGGTTGTCTTCATATGGGACACCCATATACGCCGGCTGAGCGAAAGTCAAATTCCATTGGAAAAAGGTCCCGAATTGCGTGGGCAGCATGCCCGGCAGCTCCGTCATCCGGTCGAAACGAACTTTTGAGCAATGGAGAGTGCGGGACGCCTCTGAAGCCCCAATCCCATGGTCAGGGTAGGCAGCCCTACCCCAGTCGCATTTGCTCTAGCAGATTCCGGCAAGCGGTGAGGGGCGGATAGGGGCATTGCACAAGTCGAACCTTCATGGCATCAATCATCGGAATGGTTCGTTTGCTGGGACAACACACGGTTCGGATAATCAGCTCGTTTGGCGACTTTGCGCTATTTACCGGCGCGTCCTTTCGTGCCGTGGCGGGATCGCGTCGGCTACCCCGGCGGATTGTGCGCGCGGTCTATGAGCAGGGGACGCTTTGCCTTCCGGTGATTTTGATTGTCGGAGCTTTCACTGGGCTGGTGCTGGGGTTGCAGGGATACTACGTGCTGAATCGCTTCGGATCGGAGGGCTTGCTGGGAGCGCTGGTCTCCTTGAGCCTGGTGCGGGAGATGGGTCCGGTGCTGGCAGCCCTCATGCTCGTCGGCCAGGCGGGCTCCGCCCTCGCGGCTGAGTTGGGTATCCAACGCAACAGCGAACAAATCACGGCGCTCGATACCATGGGAGTGAGCAGTCATGGCTATCTGGTCACTCCGCGTCTCATCGCCGCGCTGTTTGTTTTTCCCTTCCAAACCGCGCTGTTTGTCGCCGTCGGACTCTGGGGCGGCAGTCTTTCCGGCTCGCTTTTGCTGGGTGTGGAGTCTGGAGTTTACTGGGCTTCGGTCGAAGATGCGGTGCGAGCGGCTGACGTGCGCGAATGTTTCCTCAAAGCTGCCACCTTCGGACTCCTCACGATCAGCCTCTGCGCCTACCATGGATTCCATGCCCACCTCTGCCGCACAGCCACCGGGGCGCAGGCCGTCAGTGCCTCGACCACCCGCGCTGTCGTCCATTCCAGCATTGTCATTCTGGTCGCAGATTACGTGATCACCTCGTTCCTTGTCTGACATGGAAGCCAACGACTCCACGCCCCTGCTCGAAGTCTGCGACCTGCACAAGCAGTTCGGAGACCATGTCGTGCTCGACGGAGTCTCCCTCTCTGTCCTCCAAGGGAAAATTTTTTCGGTGCTGGGTCCGAGTGGTGCGGGCAAATCGGTTTTCCTGAAATGCCTTGCCAACATCCTGCCGCCGGATGGTGGGACCGTGGCATTTGATGGGCGACTGCTAGCGGCTGGGGACAGTGCGGCGCGGCGGGATTTCCAAAGCCGCACGAGTTTTCTTTTCCAGAACAATGCGCTCTTCGATTCTCTCACCGCACTCGAAAATACCTCTCTTCCTCTGGAGCAGACAACGGATCTGCCCGACCGCGAAATTCGCGAACGCAGCCTCCGTGCGCTGCGGGAACTCGATATCGAAAAATTTGCGGGCCACCATCCGGCCCAGCTCTCGGGCGGGATGCAAAAGCGACTTGCTCTGGCCCGCGCGATTGTCACGCGCCCGGAACTCGTCTTCTTTGACGAACCGACAGCCGGCTTGGATCCGCTGCGGCGCAATGCGGTGTTTGCCATGATCGCGAAATACCAGCGGCAGTTCGGATTTACGGCACTTATTGTCACGCACGACGTTGTGGAGGCGCTGGTGGCGAGTGACCGGGTGGCACTGCTCGACAAAGGTCGCATTTGCTTCGAAGGCACATCCATGGAATTCTCCGAATCAAATCTTCCAGTCGTGGGCGGATTCCGCGACAGTGCCTCCGAGTTGCGCAGATCGTTGGAAGCCATCCGTTCGGGTGAGCCGTTTGTTTATGATGAAAAAATCGAATCTTGAATTTTTGGTGGGCGTCTTCGTGCTGGCTGGGCTGGCGTCCGTCGCCTATTTGGCGATCAAGCTGGGCTCCGGCGCGCTGATGGGCGGCGACACGTATCTTTTGGAAGCCCGGTTTACCAATGCGGGCGGACTCCATGCCGGGGGAAACGTGCAGATGGCCGGGGTGACCGTTGGCCGGGTCGAGGCGGTGCGGATTGACCCCCAGGATTTCAGTGCCATTGCCGATCTTCGGATTTCTTCCAAGCTGCAATTGCCGACCGACTCGATGGCTTCGGTGAAAACCTCTGGACTCATTGGTGACAAATTTATATCCCTCTCCGCCGGGGCCGATGACACGCACCTTGTCCCTGGGGAACGAATCACCATGACCGAGTCCGCCGTTGACCTGGAATCCTTGATCAGCAAAATGGCCTTCGGAAGCGTCGATAAAGAACAGGAAACCACCGCACCGTGAAAACCCGCCTCATTGCCCTCGCCCTTGCGGCTGTCCTTGCTGGGACCCTCCATGCCTCGACTGCCGATGCCGAAGCCCGCTTGCGCACCGCCGTCAATGAGGTCCTCGTGGCCGCGCAGAGATCCACCACCTCACGCGAACTCCCGGACCGTATCGGCCCGATTTTGCTGCGCAACATCAGCTTCGAGACGATGACGCGCCGGGCTGTCGGCCCCGGTTGGCGGGGATTCACGGACGACCAGAAGCGCCAGGCCATCAAACTTTTCGGCTCTCTCATCGTCCGCACGTATTGCGACAAAATCACCCCCGGCGAGTTTCCGGACATCAAATTCAAACCCGCCGCCACGCCCGCGCCCGGACGGGTCGAGGTGCCAACCCGGCTCACCTACCAAGGCAGCACGTATGCCGTCACCTACCGGCTGGAAGAGGACGACGGATGGAAAATCACGGATGTTATGATCGAGGGTGTCAGTATGGTGGCAAATTATCGCACCCAGTTTGACGCCATCTTCAAAAAAAATGGACCCGGAGGAATTCTGGGTGCGCTGGAAAAGCAGGAGACCAAAAAACGATGAAAAAGATTTTATTTTTGTTACTGGCGGGGACCCTCTTTACGGGCTGCGCGTCGACGCGACGTGGGCCGGAGTCTGGCGCTGCGGTTGGCGGAACCAAAGGATCGGCCACTGCTGCGGATGGAAAAGCGATTGTGTCCAAAGACGACGATCTCAATGAATACGCCGCAAGCACGATTGCCGATCCTCTCGAACCCGTGAACCGGGCCACCTTCTGGTTCAACCACCAGCTTTATACGTTCCTCCTGCGTCCCGTCTCGAAGACCTATGAGACGATCATTCCGAAACCCCTGCGAAAGGGGATCTACAATGTCTTCGACAACGCGGAATTTCCCGTGCGGTTTGTCAACGATCTCCTCCAGGGGAAGGTGGACCGTGCCGGCCAGGAAACTGGAAAATTTGCCGTGAACTCTGTCCTGGGCGTTGGTGGACTCTTCAAACAATCGGACAAATTCCCCGCGCTGGCCCATGTGCCCAAGGGCAGCACCGGGCAGACATTTGCCAAATGGGGAATTGATCACGGATGTTACATCGTTCTGCCCGTGATCGGCCCGAGTAGTGTGCGCGACACGGTCGGCTTGGCGGGCGACTACGTCCTCAACCCGATCCTGTGGATCGGCATGGCATGGGGCATTCCGGCGTGGACGATTCCTGTCAGTGCCGCCGACACCCTTTGTGTCCTTCCAGAGAAATTCGAGCAATACGACGCCGCAACAAAGACATCTCTCGACCGCTACCTCTCCCTGCGCAGCTCCTACGCGCAATACCGGAAGGAAGCGGCGAAGAAGTAGCTCTCTCTGGTTTTTTTCCTGCATGTCGTGCCGAACGCTCAAGATCCGCGTTGTCCCGAATGCGCGCAAAACCGAGGCGCAAGGACTGATGGATGACGGCGAAACCCTCAAGGTGAAACTTGCCGCTCCTCCCGTAGAGGGAAAAGCCAATGAAGCGCTCTCCCTCTGGATCGCCCGGCAGCTCAAGGTTCGCCCCTCGGCGGTTTCGATCCTCAAGGGCGGACGCTCTCGAAATAAAGTTATTGCCGTCGATGGCGTGACGGCAGATGCCGCGCTGGCGGCTCTCACCTCCAAGGATTAGGCGGGCGCAATTCCATCTGCCCCCTTTTTTTATGTACGCAAAAGAGGCGGGGGCTATCCTTCCCCCGCCTCTTGGCGCTTCAGCTTTGTGAGCTGGTTTGCGGTTAGACTGCTTTTTCGCCGGTTTCGTCCGTGCGGATTCGGATCGCCTCTTCCACCGGGCTCACGAAGACTTTGCCGTCTCCGATTTTGCCCGTCTTGGCGGCCTTGACGATGGCGGCCAGTGCCCCATCGAGGGCGGAGTCGATCACGACGACCTCGATTTTTATCTTAGGTAGGAAATCGACCGTGTATTCACTGCCGCGGTAGATTTCGGTGTGGCCTTTCTGTCGTCCGAACCCTTTGACTTCGCTGACGGTCATTCCCTCGATTCCGAGGTCCGCCAGCGCGTCTTTGACTTCTTCCAACTTGAACGGTTTGATGATGGCTTCGACTTTTTTCATAGTTTTTGTGATGGCTAATGTTTTGGTGTGATCAGGACATCCGGTCGGTTTGGAGTTGGAAGTCCGGATAGGCTTCGTTGCCGTGTTCGCAGATGTCGAGTCCCTCGCGTTCTTCTTCGGCCGAGACCCGCACGCCGAGAGTGAACTTGAGCGCATACCAGACGATGAGCGAGACCACGAAGGTGAAGGCTCCGACGGCTGCTACCCCTTCAAGCTGGATGAGAAATTGCTTCATTCCGCCTGTAACATCAAAGGCTGCGACCGCGTTGCTGATCTTGCTGTCGGCAAAGATACCGAGGGCTAGGGTGCCCCAGATCCCGTTGACAAGGTGGACGGATAGTGCGCCGACTGGATCGTCGATGCGGATTTTGTCAAAGACGATGACCGCGAGCACCACGAGCACACCGGCGATGGCGCCAATGAGGATCGAGGCATTGACGGTGACGAAGGCGCAAGGTGCGGTGATCGCCACAAGTCCGGCCAGGCAGCCGTTGAGGATCATCGAGAGATCCGGCTTTTTGAGGACGAGCCATGCCGTAAGCATCGAGGTGATGATCGCGGCCACAGCGGCACTGTTGGTAGTCACAAAAATGTGCGAGATCGCCGAACCGTCGCCGACTCCCATCGTGGAGCCGGGGTTGAATCCGAACCATCCGAGCCAGAGGATGAAGACGCCCAAGGTGGCCAGCGAAAGGTTGTGACCAGGAATCGGAAAGATCTTGCCGTCTTTGAATTTCCCGAGACGCGGTCCGAGGACAATGATCCCCGCCAATGCCGCCCATCCGCCGACTGAGTGGACGACCGTGGAGCCTGCAAAGTCGTAGAATCCAGTGCCGGCGAGCCAGCCGCCGCCCCAGATCCAGTGCCCGGTGATCGGGTATAGGATAGCGACAAGGACGAAGCTAAAGATGATGAAATCGATAAATTTGATGCGTTCGGCGACAGCTCCCGAGACAATCGTTGCGGCTGTGCCCGCGAAGACGAGCTGGAAGAAGAACTTTGCAAGAAGCGGAACTCCCGTCCAGTTGATCGCCCCATAGACGCCCTGGTAGTCATCCAGCTTGGCCGGGCTGTTGTCCGCCCCGGTCAGTCCAAAGAACCATGCGCCGGAAAATGGCGAACCGGTCGAGAACATAATGTTCCAGCCGATGAGGTAGAAGGAAAGACTCGCGCAGGCGAAAACCACAAAGTTTTTCGCAAGGATGTTGACGCAGTTTTTGCTGCGGCAGAGTCCGGATTCCACACAGGCGAATCCGGTGTTCATGAAAAATACCAGGGCACCGGCCAGAAGGACCCAGAGGGTATCCAAGCCAATGGTGAGCGTAGAGATCTGACTCTCCACGGTCGGTGGTGCCGCCGCCGACTCCGCCG
>JBBQRY010000018.1:0-16152 GCA_038214335.1 Chthoniobacterales bacterium | reverse complement strand
GGGCACGAAAACGTCGCCCGAAAAACTATCGCCTCTTGACGAAACCTCGCCATGAAATGCCCACTTTACCCCACAGAAAAGTTGGCGTCGAAACCACTCCCAAACCCCCGTTAAGTTAGTGCCATTCGGGTCAGGCATGGTATGTTGACATTTGTAAGGAAAATGGCCCGAGAAAATTCATGTTTTACGAGTCTGAACCAAACGCCTCTGCGCAAGCAGACCCGCGCAGCGCGGCAGCGTTGACGAGTAAAATCACCCTCGCGCTTGCTCGGAAGGAGCAACACGATTTGCGCCCTGTCACGGGACCGGCTTGGCGATGACATCGTATAACAGCGGTGAGGCACAGGGCCGCCTGATCTCGCCGCACTCCGCACGCGGAGTGTTGACTCGCTCTCCTCCCGTCGAGTCTCCCCCTGCGGGCTGTGCTGGCGCACAGTCTCCCCGAGACGCTTCCCGCGTCTCGGTGGTCCGTCCTCTCTGCCAGCCGCCACCATGCAGCGTATCCCCCCAAGTCAGTCGCACCGTGAGACCCTTGGCATTCGGCGCGTCCGGTCGTTCCTCCCTCCGGTGCCTTCGGTGCCGGGTGTTCCACCGTGCGGGATCGATTTGGATCGCGGGTGAAGTGAAATCAGGGTGTGTTTATTGTCCCTTGCTGTGCCGCTCCGCCCGGCTGCATACGCAAAGGCTTTCGAGGGCTTGTCGGCACATTATTACTGCCGTTCATAGACTCCTTTGTCGCGCTTTTCATAGACCGAAAAACCGGCGGACTTGGCATCGGCGACGGACAGCGGTTTGAGGATCCGTGGAGTGCTCGGGAGGGAGATTACCCGACGAACGGGCTTTTTGCAGACAGGGCAGGCAGTGAGCGGCGCACGATCTGCCGGACGGCGCAACTCGAACGTTCCGCCACAGGTTTTGCAGCCACCCTCGCAGGCGACTTCATACTCGTAAATGGGCATGTCCGGTTCGCCCGAGCGTTACGGAACTACCAGCTCGACTTGGTAACGCCGGGAATCAGGCCAGCAGAGGCCAGTTCGCGGAACGTGATACGGGAAATTTTGAAACGGCCCATGTAGCCGTGACGGCGACCGGTGACTTTGCAACGGTTGACCAATCGGGTTGGGCTCGCGTCGCGTGGAAGCTGGGCGATGGATGCATAATCTTTGTTCGCTTTCAATTCCGCGCGGAGGGGGGCATATTTTGCCACCGTCGCTACTTTGCGCTTGTTGCGCTCGAGCCATGCTGTTTTTGCCATAGGAGGGGGGAATATAGCCCGATCCCCGTGCATGACAAGCAGATTCTGGAGATTTTTTTGCGCGAGGCGCAAATCAGCACCAACCTGCTCCTCGACAATTGGCGCGGGTGAGGGATAGTGCTTGTTTATATCATGGACAGGGCACTCAAGAGCATTATTCAGGCAACGTTGGTTTCGTATCGGGAGGTCGGGGGGCTGAACAATACCGACGGCCACAACCTGCCGTCGAAGCGGATGCTCGGACAGCTCTGCCACCAGTTGTTGCAGATTTTGTTTCCGGGGTTTCACGATGAGAAGCCCATCCACAAAGGCGAGCTGGCGGATCTCACCGAGGAACGCCTCGGGGTTTTTTCACGGGGGCTGGAGGATCAGATTGCGAAGAGCCTGCGCGTGGCCGATCCGCGCTGTCCGAAAGCCCGTGCGCGGGATGTGCTGATGCGGCTCTTGGGGACAATTCCGGAGGTGCGGCAGCTTTTATGCACGGATATTGAGGCGGCCTACGAGGGAGATCCCGCCGCGTGCAGCAACGAAGAAATTGTGCTTTCGTATCCGTGGCTGGAAGCCATCGCGGTGCAACGGGTGGCGCACCTATTGTATGTGGATTGTGTGCCGTTGCTGCCGCGGATGATGACCGAGTGGGCGCATGCCCGCACGGGAATCGACATCCATCCGGGCGCGCAGATTGGCGGGTATTTTTTTATTGATCACGGGACGGGGGTCGTGATCGGCGAGACCTGCCGGATTGGTTCGCGGGTCAAGCTCTACCATGGGGTAACGCTGGGGGCGCGGAGCTTCGCCAAGGATGATGCCGGAAAGATCGTCAAGGGCGGCAAGCGGCATCCGGATGTCGGAGACCGGGTGACGATTTACCCAAATTCCACGATCCTTGGTGGCGAGACCCTGATTGGGGCCGGGAGCACGGTGGGAGCCAATGTTTTCCTGATGCACAGCATTCCTCCCAACTCGCTCGTGTTCTACGAGGAGAAGCAGTTGAAAGTTGTGGACAAATCCGCAGCGCGGGTGCCGGGAGAAATCTGATGGTTTACCTCGACCACAACGCGACCACGCCGCTCTGCCGGGAAGCCCGCGAGGCGATGTGGCCGTTCCTGGAAGGAACCTATGGGAATCCTTCCTCCATCCATTCCGAAGGACGCCGTGCTCGGGCGGCGGTGGATGATGCGCGGGATCGGCTGGCCTCTGTGCTGCGGGTGAAGCCCGATGAAGTGATTTTCACGGGTGGAGGCACCGAGTCCTGCAACCTGGGAGTCCTCGGACTAGCACGGGCACATGCCCCGCGCGGACGCCATGTGATCACCTCGGCGATCGAACACCATGCCGTCCTCCATGCCTGCGAATACCTGCAGCATTTTGAAAGTTTTGATGTCGAACTGCTTCCGGTGGACAGCTCTGGGGTGATTGATCCCGACCGACTCGCGGCGGCGATTCGTCCAGACACCACCATGGTCTCCATCCAGCACGCCAATAACGAAACCGGGGCCATCCAGCCGGTCGCAGAGTGCGCGGGCATCTGCCGTGGGCACCGGGTGGCCTTCCACTCGGATGCCGTGCAGACCTTTGGGAAGCTTCCTGTTCTGCCCCGCGAAATTGGACTGTCGGCCACCTCGCTGGCTGCCCACAAATTTTATGGCCCAAAGGGAGTTGGTGCCCTCGTGCTGGCAGCAGGAGTGGCCATTTCGCGCACCAGTTACGGAGGAGCACATGAAAACTCCCGGCGTCCGGGCACGGAAAATGTCGCCGGAATTGTTGGGATGGCAGCGGCGGCGGATGCACTCGCCTCCTATCCCTGCGACCTTCTCCCGCTCCGCGAAATGCTCTGGGAGGGGATTGCGTCCGCTCACCCGGACGCCATCCGGAATGCTGATCCTGCCCAGTGCCTGCCCAATACCCTGAATGTCAGCTTTCCGGGAGCCGATGGCGAATCGTTGCTCATCGGACTCGACCTCGAAGGGATCTGCGTCTCCAGCGGATCCGCTTGCATGGTCGGCGCGGTCCAGCCCTCCCACGTGCTCATGGCCATGGGTGTACCCACCTCGACCGCACTGGCCAGCGTGCGATTCTCCCTTGGCCGCGGGACCTCTGCAGAGGATATTCAGAAGACGATCCTCGCGGTCCACCACGTTCTGAAACTTCAGCATCCCGCCATGCGATGAGATACCAGCAGCAAATTATGGATTTTGGCCGCGCTGTGATGCGGCGCCTGACGACGACTCCGGACGAGATCCGTCCACCCCGAAAAAATTCTCCCCTGCGTCCCGACCCTCTCCTTGAGGACTTCGCAAACCAGCTCCTTGCTTCCATCGGATGCCGAGGACTGTATGTTTCAGTCTGCTGGAAACCCTCCCTGCGCACGACCGCCGGTTGCGCAGTCTGGGGCGACCGAAGGATCATCCTCAATCCGAAACTTGTCGAGGTCTCGGCCTCCGAAGTCCACCGCACGCTGCGCCATGAACTGGCCCACCTTCTCGCTAAGCACCGCGCCGGAAGAAGCCGGATCGATGCCCATGGCCCAGAATGGCGAGAGGCCTGCGCCGATCTCGGAATCCCCAACGAACCACGTTGCCACAACCTCCCGTTCAAACGCCGCAACGTGGCGCGGAAATTTTTCTTCGCGTGTCCGGCATGCTCGACCGTGCTCGCGCGGGTGCGTCGCCTCCGCCGCCCCGTGGCCTGCGTCAAATGCTGTCGCAAACACAACGCCGGAAAATATCACGAGAATTTTCGGTTTCGCCCGATCCAACCTCCCAGCCAAATCGCCGCATAAGACTCTTGTCGGAATTTTTCAACGCGGCACACAATTTCTGATGGCTTCACCGTGTCTCGGTGCGGGCGTCACTGGACATTCAAAAGTCAGCAATTCGCAGGAAGCTGAGGGAGGAGGAATCGGCCCGGCGGGCACTCGATGCCACAACGAACGAAGCCCCTCCGCATCTGGACGAGATTGTGGAAAAAATGGGAAGAATGGGTGGACACCTCTCTTTCAGCCTAAATCCGGCAGAAGAATGAACCGCGGATTACACAGATAACACGGATAGAGGCAGTTATGACAATCTTATTGCGCTTTGTGGTTCACCTTGCGGGTGAATAGGGCTTGTGTTCCAACTCTTTCAATATCAGTGGCATCCGTGTGATCCGTGGTTAAAATTGCTTTTTCTAGGTTCAGACCATTCCGTGGGATTTCCGGGAAATGAATGAGTTTCGCAAAGAAATTCTTGAAATGGGTGCGGATCCCGAGGTGAAATCCCGGGATGGAATAACTCCGCTGATGAGGGCAACTTGGAACGAACCGTCCACCCCACTCGTCCAACTCATCGAGTTTGGCGCAGACCTGAACGTACGTGACGCCAAAGGAAAAACGGCGCTTGGGAGAGCAATCGAGGCCAGCCATTTGAAAACCGCCGCATTTCTGCGACAACAGGGAGCGACCGAATAATTATAAAAACAACAATAGCAGTCATTGCAGCCGTCTTGGGAATATCCCTTCTCGGCTTGAACGCTCAGGAAATCAACAATGCGGACTTCTCGCGTGGCAAAGCCGGATGGCAGGGCGACGGCAAAGTCGTGTATTTCGACGCAGCCGGCAAGGTTTCCGAGACATCAACCCCTGGATCCGTGGCAGGACTCAAATTCGAGCTGCGAAAAAATTCGTGGCTAGAAATCAAACAGTCTCTTCGGGCCAACAAGAAGGAAACGGACGTCTCGATCTCCGTGCAGGTCATGGCGGAGCCCGGCTTCAAACGTGTGGAAAAATCGAAGGAATTCTCGAACGTCGATTTTGGCGAAGGCGGAGGATACGTCTGGTCTGCCCTCGTTTACCCGGAATGCGACTTTCTGATCCGTGTCAAAGACGGATCCTGGTTCTACCGTCCACTCTCATTGAAGCCAGCGGGCACATGGAAAACCTTCACAGCCGATTTTCCAAAACTGACGAAATCCAACCGCGAAATCGCCCTTCTCTTTCCTCCGGGAGAAGGAACCGTTTATATCAAGGGAAAGTAAAGTGGAGACGCTGAGGCGAGGGGAGTCCGCCCATCGCATCATTTCCGTCCAACCGCAGACGAATTCGATTTTCTTCCGCTCGCGGTGCAAGGTCTCAGTCTTCCTCAGATTTCCGATACGCGCACGGAAATCTGGAGGCTTTGGAAGGCGTCGCCGGGGCCTTCCCATGAGCCGCTGAGGGGGCTGGCTTTTTCGTGGTCGCGGGAGACGGCGACTGAGACGTGTTCATGGCCGACGAGCTTGTTGTTGGTGGGGTCGTATCCGCGCCAACCGGAGCCCGGCAGGTAGATTTCCGTCCACGCGTGGGTGGCTCCGTGCTGGCCTTCACCCATGAGGATGTAGCCGCTGACAAATCTTGCGGCGAATCCGAGATGCCGGGCAGCCTCCATCATAAAGACCGCAAAGTCGCGGCAGGAGCCGGAGCCAAGCGCAATGGTGCGGCAGGGAAGCTGGACGCCGGGCTCGTCACGGTGGGCGTATTTGAAGCATTCAAATATCCGGCTGTTGAGGTTCTGGAGCAGATCGACCGTCGCAATTCGATCTCCGGGGCGATAGATGTTGAGCAGCCAGGCATGGATGGAGGGTCCATCGTAAGGATAGCTCGGGATTCGGAACGGAATGATATCCATCTGCTCATCGGGGGAGTAGTTGAATGGGTATTGGGAAGAAACGGGGTCCAGGAGGCATTCCGGGGACAGGTCGTCAAAGATTTCGACATCCACCTTGCTGGTGACGCGAAGCTTTGATGCGGGCTGCTCAAAGGTAAGAACGACCACCGAGTTGCCCGAGATGTCACGCATCCAGCGGGTGCTTGAGTCGGGCTCCGTGGCGATGGTGGCGGAGAGGATATGCAGATCATGCCCTTCGCGGGGACGGACCATGGCATGGTGTGCGCCGAATCGCACAGGACAGGAATATTGATACTCGGTTTCGTGGATGATGCGGATTTTGGACATGGGTGTGTGGTGGCTACCGGCCTGCCTTGGCAAGGCGTTCGGCTTCGCGGTATTGACTGCGAAATTTTTCTCCGAGTTTTTTGGCGAGGCGGACTTCGTCGATCCGATTTGGCGAGGCGAGAGCCGGGCGGATGGTGGAATTTGCGAACGCGTAGTTGACGGATTCGAGGTCGGTGAATTTTTTGAGGGCTTCGCGGGGGAATCCGGCGGCAATGAGGGCCTTCCATGCGGAGACGAGTTCATCGTGGGAGTCGAGAGCCATCACGCGGATGATGAAGTTCATGGTTTTGAAGAGCGGTCCCGTCCATGCGGGGTGGTAGGTGAAGTGTTTGGCTTCTGCGTATGGCATGACTTCGGGGTCGGAGCGGAAGGATGCGAACTCAGGTGCGTAGAGCTCCTTGCGCACGGGCAGTCGGCGCAGGGCGTAGCGGGAGGGACCGCCGGGAGTGCCCACACGAAAATTCCAAAGTTTCTGCCCCTCCAATGAAAGCACGAAGGCGATGAACTCCTCCGCCACCGCACGGTTGGGTGCGCCGCGCAGAATCCCGATGGGATCGACGCCAATTGAGGAACCTCCAACCGGAGTGAAATACTGAAGCCGGGATGGCTGGTCCCCGATGCGAACGAATTCGCTCTGGAAACGTCCGAAGAAATCGATGCACATCCCGGCGGCGGCATCGCCGAGCGAGACATCAACCGGCACCTTGCCACCGGCATCTGTGAAATACCGGGCATTGGCAGCGGCGGCCTGAATGATCCCGAGTCCGCGTTTCCATCCGATGGCAAGGATGGCCGGTGCCTCCGACCCCGCTTCGTCCGCGATCTCCTGCATGCGCTGCTGGATGACCATCTCGTAGGCTTTTGCCGCAGAACCGCTTTTGGTGGGATCGGCCAGTGCCACCTGCCGGAACAACTGAGGATTCGTGAGATCGCTCCATGCGGCGGGCAGCTCGGTCACGCCGAGCCGGCGCAGGGTCTCGGAGTTGTAGCAAATGCCAAAAGATGAAAGCACATTACCAATCCAGCGGGCTTCAGGATCATAGAATGGCTCGCCCGAGACGTTTTCCGGAATCGAGGAATCCGTGAACCAGTCCGCATGGTTGGCGATCACCTCGCTGGGCACAAGCCGTCCAGCGGCAGCCTGTTGCTCGAAGTCGTAGGCACCGCCGCCGAAGAACAGGTCGATGCCAATGCCAGAAGTCGATTTCAAAAACGCCCGTCGGGCCGCTTGGGCGGGAGTATCAAACGAAGGGGCCTCAGCAGGATGGATGCGGGGATTGTCAAACGACCCCGCAGCATCCGATGTCCAGATCCGCCCGGAGCTCGTCCACGCGCGTTGGAACGCGGAAAAGAATTCGCCTTTGAGGTATCGCGCAATTTCGCTGGTGCCGCCGGTGAGGCGCCAATCGATCCGCACCGAGCGTCCCGTCTTTTCCTTGTAGTGCCGACTGAACGCTAGCGTGAACTCATACCGAATGGCTTCGTTGTGCGGCGTGATGATAACCAACGTGTCGTCCGCCTCCGCAAGCAAATTGCTCTTGGGTTTGAGCGCAAATGGAACAGCAATGACCGCGGCCATCGCCAGAAGAACACCAAGGATTCTTGTGCGCATCTTCAGAGGCGGGTGTGGACCGTGCCCTGCGGACGTGGGAAACGCAGCGAGTTCATCGCCGGAGAATAACCACATCCTCGGGGTCCGCCACCGCAAACAAATCGCGGTCCGAGGTGCGCGCGGCAAGCCGCGGGTTGAGTTCAAAAATTTTGAGGTTCAGCGGACCCGTGTGGAATTGATATTGGGCGACCTCGCCGAGGTAGATCGACGAGCCGATCCTCCCCCCAACACCATTTCGAGGAGGAGCTTTTTCGGAAAATCTCCATGCTTCCGGACGCACCGAAAGCGTGGCCTCGTCGCCCGGCTTCGGTAGCCAGTTCGGATCCGCCACCACACCGTCAAAAACCCCGCAGCCATCGGATTCCACCACCGCTCGACCAGCGGATGCTCTCAGGATTTTTCCCGAGAGGAAGTTCGTCTCGCCAATAAAATCCGCCACCACCTTCGTGCGGGGCCGCCGGTAAACATCCTCCGGCGTGCCAATCTGCGCGATGCGTCCGCTGGTGAGGATGGCCATGCGATCCGAGATCGAGAGCGCTTCCTTCTGGTCGTGGGTCACATAAATCGCCGTGAGCCCGAACTCCTTGCAAACGCGCCGGATCTCGGTGCGCATTTCGAGGCGCAGCTTCGCGTCAAGATTCGATAGCGGTTCGTCGAGGAGCAGGCAGCGCGGACGGATCACCAACGCCCGGGCCAGCGCCACCCGCTGCTGTTGCCCGCCGGAAAGCTGCGCGATTTTGCGATCCGCATATTCATCCATCTGGACAGACGCCAGCGCGGCGGTGACGCACTCACGGATTTCCGCCGTCTTCACCCGGCGCTCCTCCAGCCCGAAGGCCACATTTTTGGCCACCGTCAGATGCGGCCAAAGCGCGTAGCTCTGGAACATCATCCCCGTATTCCGCTTGTGCGGAGGTAGCTTCGTCACATCCTCCCGATCAAAAAGAATCCGTCCAGACTCCGGAATGTAGAACCCCGCAAGATTCCGCAGCAGCGTCGTCTTGCCGCAGCCGCTCGGCCCCAGCAGAAAAAATAATTCGCCCGGCTCAACCCGCAAGGTCACGCCATCCAAAGCAACCGTGCTTCCAAATTTTTTGACAAGGTTTTCGATGGTGATGGCGATCATGGCTTCGGAACCCGGAGACGCTAGCGCACCGGGCCGCAGAATGGCAACTCATTCGACCTTCCTCAGCCACTCCGGTGGGCTTGCGTCCGGCGCGGGCTTGGAATAGTGTCCTTGCCTCATATGGTTTTCGACATCCTGAAGTTCCTCTTCATCGCCTTCGAGGTGGTGCTCATTTTCAATCTCCTCATCGTTGTTCACGAGCTGGGGCATTTTCTCGCGGCAAAGTGGCGCGGACTGGTTGTTGAGAAGTTTGCGATTTGGTTCGGCAAGCCGCTTTGGAAAAAAACCATTGGGGGCGTGGAATACCGGTTGGGTTCGATCCCTGCGGGCGGATATGTCGCCATCCCCCAATTGGCTCCCATGGAAGCGCTGGAGGGCAAGGTCGAGATGTCCCGCGACCAGTTGCCTCCGGTCAAGCCGCTGGACAAGATCATTGTCGCCGCCGCCGGTCCGCTCTTTAGCTTCGGACTCGCGTTTGCGATGGCCTGCGTGGTCTGGTTTGTCGGCAAACCCCAAATTGAATTCGATGCTCCCGTGATCGGATTTGTGCAAGCCGCCGGCCCCGCTGGCCTCGCGGGCCTTAAGGTCGGCGACGAAATCCTTGCGGTCGATGGACAGCCCATTAAAAATTTTGTGAGCGGCACGGACAGCATCAAGTGGCGCATCGTGCGCAGTGAGGGCGAGACGATCCCCTTCACGGTGCGGCGCGACGGGCAGGAGATCACGCTTCCGGTGGGTTGGACAAAGCCGGAGACTTCGAGTTGGAGGCGTCCGGCCCTGCGCGAGGTCCAGATAGGTCCGCGCCGCGCCCCGGGCATCGGGTTTGTCGTGCGAGACAGCCTGGCCGACCGGACCGGATTCCATGTCGGCGATCTGATCACCCAGATGAACGGCCAGCCGGTTTGGGATCTTTCGGATTTGGGTCCCATCATTGATGCCAACCGGGGCAAGGATGTGGATGTCAAAATCGAACGCGATGGCACCGAGACCACGCTCGTTCTGCCGCTGCCTCCCCAGACTCCCGCGCCCACCCCGGTGGAATTCGGAATCGAGTGGGGCCGCACGACGCTTGTTTACCCGGATCCCGTCAGCCAAGTGAAGGATGCCGCCACGAGTATTTTCCGAATGATCGGAGCCTTGTTCTCGCCGAAGTCGGATGTCAAAGCCGCGCACTTCAGCGGGCCGGTCGGAATCATGCGCCTGTATTATCAGATTTTTGAAAATGCGGACGGATGGCGAATCGCGCTGGCCTTCAGCGTGCTCATCAATGTGAACCTCGCGCTCATCAACCTGCTGCCGTTTCCGGTGCTCGATGGCGGTCACATCACGCTGGCGATCATCGAAGGCATCCGCCGCAAGCCAATCAATGTGCGCTTGCTGGAATTTGTCCAGACCGCCTGCGCGCTCCTCCTCATCGGGTTCATGCTTTACCTGACGTTCTACGATGTCGGGGACATGGTCGCGACGAAGCCCGTGCCCGTAGAGAAATCCAAATAGCCTGCATGGACCCCGTTTATCGGCCATTTGTCGGACGCCGTCCGTCGCGTGAGGTCCGGATCGGGACGACCGCCATTGGGGGGAAAAATCCGATCCGTGTCCAGTCGATGCTCACCAGCGACACGATGGACACCGATGCCTGCGTCGCAGAGACCCTCGGACTCGTCGCCGTCGGATGCGAGATCGTGCGCATTACCGCTCCGACCGTGAAGGATGCCCGCAACCTCGAAGCCATCCGCCAGGCGCTGGAAGCCGCCGGATGCCGGATTCCGCTCGTGGCCGATATCCATTTCAAACCCGACGCCGCCCTCGAAGCCGCCCGGTGGGTGGATAAGGTCCTAATCAATCCCGGCAACTTTGCGGACTCCAAAAAATTCGATGTGCGCGAATACACGGACTCCGAATACGATGCGGAGATCGGACGGATTCGTGATCGGTTTCTTCCCCTCGTGCAGCTTTGCAAGGAGCGAGGGGTGTCGATGCGGATCGGCACCAACCACGGCAGCCTGTGCGACCGGATCATGAACCGTTACGGCGACACGCCGCTCGGCATGGTTGAGAGCGCGCTGGAGTTTGCGCATATCGCCCGCGAACTCGACTACCACGAACTGGTGTTTTCCATGAAGGCCTCGAATCCGAAAGTCATGATCGAGGCATACCGCCTGCTCGTGGCGCGACTCGAAGCCTTGGAAGAGGCGCAGGCAGGAACCGCCAAGGCCTCCTCATGGCGGTATCCCATCCACCTCGGAGTTACCGAAGCCGGCGACAGCGAAGACGGACGCATCAAGAGCGCCATCGGCATCGGCAGCCTGCTCGCCGATGGGATTGGCGACACGATTCGGGTTTCGCTCACGGAGGACTCCGTCCACGAAATTCCGGTCGCCCAAACGCTCGTCGCCCTCGCGGATTTCTGGCACGCCAGCAACTCCGCCCCCTCCGCCCCCTCCGCCTCGCTGCCCTTCGATCCGTTCTCCTTTGCCAAGCGCGCCTCGGAAAAATTCTCTACGCAGGGAGTTTCAGTCGGAGGCGGAGAACCCGTCCGGGTCGTCATCCGCCGTGAGGACCTTGCCCGCTTCACCCCAGCCAGCGATGGCCTCGGACCCGAAATTATTTACGAAGAAGCTGGGATCTTGGAGATTGATCCGCAAGACGAAGCCGCCATCGCCGCCGCCAATGCCTCTTCCGTTGCCCGTCTGGTGACGATTCCGGAAACCTGCCCGCTCGGCACCATCCCCGCCTTCCGTCTCCTCGCCTCGCGCCTCGACCCCCGCCATCCGATCCTTCTGCATCCAGGGCGCATACCTCATTCGATGACCGCAGCGGACCCAAGGAGCACAGGCGTCCCGCCTGTGACCAGCACAACTTCCGATTTTTCCTCTCTCTGCCCGGCTAACCCATCCGCCCGCCTCCTCATTGCCGCCTCGCATATCGGAGCGCTCCTCTGCGACGGCATTGGCGATGCCATCCTCGTCCGAGGCCCGGAGGCCCCACGCCTCGCCCACAACATCCTCCAAGCCGCCGGCGTCCGCATTTTCAAAACCGACTACGTCGCGTGCCCAAGCTGCGGACGCACCCTCTTCAACCTCCAAGAAACCACAGCCTGCATCAAAGCTGCCACCATCCACCTCAAAGGAGTTCGCATCGCCGTGATGGGCTGTATCGTCAATGGACCCGGCGAAATGGCCGATGCCGATTTTGGTTATGTCGGCGGCGCCCCCGGCAAGGTCAACCTCTACGTCGGCAAGACCCCCGTAAAATTCAATGTCCCGGAATCCGAAGCCGTCGCCCTCCTCGTGGACCTCATCCGCGAACACGGACGCTGGTTCGACCCGCCGGAATGAGTTTTGAGTCTTAAGTTTTAAGCCTTAAGTTTTAAGAGGAACCCGGCATCGCACCCCCTTCCTGCTATCTCGAAAGCATCCCCCTGTAGCCGCCCCGCTGTGCCGGGGCGAGAACGCGCGAAGCGCCACTTTTTGCTTTGCAGACCGCAACTCCGACACGCGACCGCCACCCACCCGGCGACGCAGCGCCGGGGCTACAGAGCCGGGCGGGATGCGGAAACGAGGCATTCGTTCCACTGCCGCTCCGCGCTCCAGCGCGGCAAACTTTTATCTCCCGGTCTCCCGGTCTTGCATTTTCCTTCGCGAGGATCAGCCTTCGATTTTCGGAACCCGTGGCGCGCGGAGGCGATGGGGTTCCGGGAAGCTGGATCCGACGAGAGGTCGGCAGTAGCTGAAAAACTCGGGCGTGACGTGGTTGCCTTCGGCGCAGATGAACGAATCCGGCATGTGGCGGGTTTTTCCGGCCACTTCACGGATTGGCACGAGATCGTAGGCGGCGCTGTAGTTGAGGATGGGGCGGCGGATGACGACCGATCCATCGACGTTGTCCCACATCGCGTATTGCACGGCAATTTCGCCGACTTCGCGGGCTTCGTTGGCGTCGCGGTTGCTGACCACGCCGAGGAACGAGCGCTGGAGGTAGCCGAACGTATCCGAGCGGACGCGTTTGATTTTGAGTTTGGCTTTGACTTCGTCGCCGAGCAGGTCGCCGAGAGCACCCGAGCCGGAGAGTTGGATATTGCCGTGCGCGTCACGTTCGATTTCAGAGGAAAGCTTGGAGGCAATGCTTTCGCCTTTTTCGTCCTGAATCCCTTCGGAAACCGCGACGATGCAACGTCCGTGTTCCTTATAGACGCGGTCCACATCGGCGAGGAATCGCTCAATCGAGAACGCGCGCTCGGGCAAGTAAACCAAGTGAGGGCCGTCATCAACATACTTGCGGGCCAGCGCGGAGGCGGCGGTGAGGAAGCCGGCATGGCGGCCCATCACGACGCCGATCAGCACGCCTGGAAGTGCGCGGTTGTCGAGGTTGAGGCCCATGAATGCCTGCGAGACAAAGCGGGCGGCAGATCCGAACCCGGGGCAGTGGTCATTGACTTCGAGGTCGTTGTCGATCGTTTTGGGAATGTGGATGGCGCGGAAGTCGTATCCGGCCTGCTCGGCTTGTTCATTGACGATGCGCACGGTGTCCGACGAATCGTTGCCGCCGACGTAAAAGAAGTAGCGGATGTTGTGCTTCTGCATGGCCTTGAACATGCGTGAGCAGTATTCCTCATCCGGCTTGTCGCGGGTCGAGAGAAGTCCCGAGGAGGGAGTCTGCGCGACGAGTTCGAGGTTGTTGGTTGTTTCGCGCGTGAGGTCGATGAAATCTTCATCCACGATTCCGCGCACGCCGTGAATCGCGCCATAGACGGCCGATACCTGGGTGAACTTGCGCGCCTCAAGGGTCACTCCGACGATGCTTTGATTGATTACTGCTGTGGGCCCGCCGCCTTGCGCCACCAGCACTTTGCCTTCAAGTCTGCTCATAAGGCCGCACAGAATGCCCGGTCAGAGGCGATTCGGCAAGCGAACTTATCGGAGAATTTTTGCGATTCCCTTTGTCCGAATGGTGACAACTTCTGGGTTTCTCCTCGCGTTTTTGGAAAATATGTCGCATTTCACTAGGAACGAAATGCCACAAAAAACCCGCAGACAAATCCAGATTGCGCGCAGGCTGGCACTGATTGCGACCCTTGCGTTACGGGGTCGCTCACGCGCTGCGGCATGGGGATTGCACGAGGTCCTGCGGCTGGGGCCCACGCTCTGGCGCAACAGCCCGCTCCATGGACCTGTCGCGCATCGTTTCCGCACGTCGAAGCCTGAGGTCTGGTTGACCATCGATGACGGGCCGGACCCCGACCAGACGCCGCAGGTGCTGGAGATGCTATCGGCGGCAGATGCAAAGGCTTCTTTTTTTGTGATCGGCAAACACGTAGACGCTCATCGTGGGTTGACCCGGCGGATGGTGGCCGAGGGCCATTCGGTCGAGAACCACACGTATTCGCATCCGTCTGGATTGTTCTGGGCGATGCCGTGCTGTGCGGTGCGCGACGAGATCGAGCGATGTGGGCATGCCATCCGAGTAGCCACAGGTGTCGCGCCGAGCTGGTTTCGCTCTCCGGCAGGGCTCACCAATGGCTGCGTGCATCCGGTGACGGCGGAGAATTGGCTGCGGGTGGCGGGATGGTCGGCGGCGGGTCGGGACGGATTGCCGGGCGCGCAGCCCCGCGACGTGGTGGCGCGGATTTCCGAACGTCTCACGCCGGGTGCCATTGTGCTTCTGCATGATGGGGTTGGACGGCGCTGCGTGGAGACGCTGGGTTTGCTTCTCGAAGAAATGGCGGCGCGCGGACTGCGATGCGTGGTCCCACGCGGGGCGGATGTCGAATGATTCACGCGACCCCGCATACCGAACGCCTTGCCTACCGGTTGGGATACACCCGCGCCGCGTTCGCATTTCTGTCGCGAGCAGCCGGAATGCTCGGACGCCGCTCCACCGCACTCATTGCAACAACATTTTCGCGATCCTACTGCGCCGCGCGAAAAGATGTCGTCCGCGTCGTGGCGGAGAACCTTCGGCTTCTCGGATACAATGATCCCGAACGCCATGCACCGAAGGTTTTTGAGAATTTTGCACTCACTCTGGGGGATTATTTTTGGCTTCGCGGGCAGCCCGTTGAGCGGGCGCTCGCGCTGGCGGAAATCGAGCAAACCCTTCCCGACTTCTCCGGCGGAGCAGTCCTTGCCACCGGCCACTTCGGGTTTTTCGAGTATGGCACACTGGTTCCTGCGTCGCGCGGCATCCCCGTGAGTGTCGTCACGTATGCCGAACCCTCCGAGGCCCTCACCCAATGGCGCGCGGACTACCGTCTGCGCTGGGGCGCGAAGACGATCGAACTCGGCACCGATGCATTTTCGTCCCTCCGGGCGGCGACCGCCCTGCGCGAGGGCCAACTGACCGCCATGTTGGTAGATCGTCCGCTCGGAGGTCGCTCGATGGATGTTGCATTTCCCGGTGGAGTGATTCCCTTTTCCACGGCACCCGCTCTGCTCTCATGGATGGTGGGATGTCCGGTGATTCCTGCCAGTGTGAGACGAACGACCGAAGGACGCTTTCTCGTGAACACCGGCGATGCGATCACGGCAGATCGGAACTTGCCACGGGACGAGGCCTTGGCGGATTGCACCCGCCGCATCGCAAACGCCCTGTTGCAGGATTTCCTTCGTGAACCTCTCCAGTGGTATCACTTCGTGCCGCTGACGGATGCAAAGTGAGTCTGGCTGATTCTGGAATCACCGCCCCTCGGCTTCGTATTCGGCCCACGACGAACTGGTCTCCCAAACCCGCACGCGACAAAGCCGGACATCCACCCGGAGGGGATAGGGCGTATCCGCGCGCCGAGCGTAGGCGGACAATGCGCGCGCAATCTCGTCAAAAAACGTCCGGGCCAACACCTCGGTCGTGGGATCGGTTTCTGGAAATCCGATGACACGCTCTCCGTAAGCTCCCTTCAGCGTGTCAAACATCGGATCGCTCGTATTCATGCAGAGCGCATGGTCATAGGTGTCGAGAAACCCGCCGACCGCATCCTTCACTGCCTTGAAATCACAGACCATGCTGTTCCCGTCGAGCGTATCCGCTTCGAGCACGATCTCGACCCTCCGGCTGTGGCCGTGCGGATACCGGCAATTGTCCGGATGCTGGCTCAGCATGTGGCCACTTTCAATCTCGATGGTTTTGCAAATTCGGTAAGGCATGACGGAATGAAGATGCTGTCCTACTCTTTATCGAGTGGAAAGCGTTT
>JBBQRY010000017.1:0-16208 GCA_038214335.1 Chthoniobacterales bacterium | reverse complement strand
GATCATCCATGGCGAGTTTGCCGACGTTGATGGGATGGAATCCGTCCACATCCTTTGTGGGGTCGATGGCACGCACGATGGTGGGTTCATCGATGTGGGGTGGGGGAGGCGACTGGACAAGGATTCCGTGGATGGCGGGGTCGGCATTGAGGGAGGCGACGACATCGAGCAGTTCCTGCTGGGAGGTCGATGCGGGCAGCTCTTTTTTGATGGAGTGGAAACCGAGTTCGGCGGCACGTTTGTCCTTCATGCGCACGTAGGCGCGGGAGGCGGGATCTTCGCCGACGAGGACGACGGCGAGGCCGGGTTGGATGCCGCGTGCGCGCAATGCGTCCGCACGGGTTTTGGTTTCTTCCATCACTTTGGCCGCTATGGCTGTGCCGTCAATCCGCTGCATTTTTCAGGGTATTCTCCAGGTTTTTTCTCGCCTCTTCGAATTCGTCTGGACTCAGGTTGGGCGGGATATTGATTTCGGGATCCATCGTGACCGAGATGGTGGAAAATGGCAATGGGAGGATGAACCCGTCCCATGTTTTCATGCGGAAGCAGCGGGAGAAGCTGGCATGGGCGGGGACAATGGGAGCGCCGGTGGTCTGGGCAAGAAGGATGACGCCGGGTCCGAGGGAATAGCGGGGACCCCGCGGGCCGTCGGGGGTGATGGCGATATCGCGTCCGTCGCGGATCAGGCGGACCAGTTCCAGAAGGGCGCGGGATCCACGGCGCGAGCTGGAGCCGCGCACGGAACCCATGCCGAAGGCCCCCACAAGTTGGGCGAGGATTTCGCCATCCTTGCTCGGGCTGGTGAGCACGGTGAGCCCTCGGCGGACTTTTGGGTAAGCGCGGTGGAATCCGTGGGTGGCACCGAGAATCCGATTGTGCCAGAAGCAGATGAGAACGGGGCGGGGGTTTTCGTTGCGGCTGATCCCGCAGTGGTCGGTGAGCCGCAGGCGGATCGTCAGCAGGAGGGCTTTGAGGAGGGAGGCGCCAATGAGAGCGAGAAGGCGTTCGCGGGTCATGGAAGAAACTGGCGGAGAACACGTTGGACGACCGGACGGGCGAGAGCCGCGAGGGACTCATTGGCATAGACGATCCATGCGAGGCCGGATTCTGTATCGAGGGGAGCGTCGGGAAATCCGCCCAGCGGGTGTTCATAGACTGCTCCGGCTTTCGCTAGGACGAGCCATGCGCAGGCATCGTAGGGGTGGCAGACCAGCGCCGAGCCGTCGAAGTCGAGCACGCGGAAAACGATCGGACGCAGGTCGCCGACGAGGCGGTCGTGTCCGGCGATCACTTCATAAAATTGGCCGCCCGTCGAAATATACTGGTCATCAAAAATGAGGGGGGATGTTGTCGTGCATTGGCCGACGAGTTCATCCCAGATCTGCTCCTCGATTTGGGCCGTGAGCGTGCGGCCTTCCGGGAAGTATTTGGCAAACGAGGCAAACCCATGGGAGAAATCTTTGGCTGTGGATGGCGTGAGATCCAGCGGTGAGATGGTCCCGGCGCGGAGGTCGTGAGCGGTGCAGACGAGGGGACCGTCGGTCGTCGTGCTGAGTTGGTCCGCTCTCCACTGTTTCGAGGTGGGGATTTCGGTCATGGCTGCGACGACGATGTGCGAGAGGCGGGTGTCATCGCCGCGTTGTGGAGCGATGCCCGCAAGTGCCCATGCGCTGCGCTTATCATACATGATCCCCCGTGTGCCATCGATGGGATCAATGATGCACTTCCAGAGGGTATCAGCCACCGCCGTGTCGGCGGGAAAACAAACAACCTCTTCAATGCCCTCCATGACGACCTGCACCGGGGCTGAGACCGGCCAATTTGCGGCAAACCATTGCAAGATGGCGTCTTCGCCAAATTTATCGATGGCGTAAATGGTATCGCCGCCGCCGACTCCAGCGACCGCAGAAAGTGCGTCGGCATCCTGCCCTGTGCGTCCGCGCAGGACGGCGTTGCGGATTTCGATTCCTAATGCGCAAAGCAAGCCGCGCAAATCTTCGTGAGAGACAGAAGGCATGCCGATTCGTCAGGGAGCCGTCTGGCCGCCGTGGAATCGGGAAAGAAACTCCCGAACTTTGTTGGGAACATCTGCGCTGTCGGGTCCGAGCAGCGGGAAATGGCCGGTTTTT
Organism: Chthoniobacterales bacterium; assembly: GCA_038214335.1. Classification (GTDB taxonomy): domain Bacteria; phylum Verrucomicrobiota; class Verrucomicrobiia; order Chthoniobacterales; family Terrimicrobiaceae; genus QYQL01. The sequence continues at coordinate 14,079 of JBBQRY010000017.1, read as the reverse complement.
GGCACGACGATCAACTCGGCATTCGGAATCCGTTTCGCGACGGCTTGGACATCGGCAATCGGGATAAACGAATCTTCGATGCCGTGGACGATGAGGGTTGGCAGGAGGAGATTTTCGAAAGGAAGATCCGGCAGCGCACGAAGCTGAAGGAGATCGTTTTTGAGGCCGGTTTCCCGCGGACCGAGGGGAGCGAGGGTGGTGGTCAGGTCTCGGAAAAGCGTGAGCTGATTCTCGCTCGTTCGCACGGAGGCCGTCCATTTCGTGCGGGCCGTCTCGTCACCGAGTTGTGCGAGATCGAACATCCAGTCGAGGGCGGTGCCCGGATTGGCGTTGGCGGAATGGACGAGATACCATGAGCCGATGTCGCCGGTGAGGCGTTCGTTCAGAAGAAGCGGAAGAGGTCGAATTTCTGCGGTCGGCATAACTTTTTTGACGACCGGAGCCATGAGGACCAGAGCCCATGCGCGGGTCGGATACCGGAGGCAGAACTCAATGGCTGCCGGGGCACCTGCCGAGACGCCCAGCACGGCAACATGGTCGGTGCCGAGGGTGTCAAGGAGTGCGGCCATGGCATCGGCCTGCTGTTCCGGACTGAGGCCGGTGGCCAGCGGGGTGCGCAGGTAGCCGGGCCTTGAAGGGGCAATGAGCTGAAAGTCGTCGGGAGTGAGGGTATTGCCGAGGAGGAGAGCCTGATCACAACCACCGGGAGCTCCATGAAAGATAAGCAGAGCGGGTCCGTCGTTTTCTTGAAGGAACTCGACGGCACCGGCTGCGGTATCGGCCAGCGTCGAGGCGGCATAGATATTGGCCAATTGGTCGGTGCGCCATGAGCTGAACCATGCGAGGGCAGCGCCGACCCCGAGGAGTGCGAGGGCAAAAACCAGAAAGACAATTCGGAGGAGGAGGCGCATGGGTCAGCGTTTGGCGAGGCGTGAGAACAGATAGCTTCCGAGTGCAAAGAAGAGAACATTCGGAATCCAGATCAGGATCGCAGGATGGGCGGCGGGATTATTGCGGAAGGTATCGGCCATGATGATGAAAAAGAAATACGTGAAGGCGATGACAAGGCTCAGGCCAAAGCCGACGGATGTTTCTTTGCGGTGGGTCGTGATGCCCAGCGGGATGGCGATGAGCACAAAGGCGGCGCAGGCCAGCGAGGCCGAGAACCGTTTGTTGAGTTCCACGAAGGCTTCGGTCTCGCGGTCTCCGGCACCCTGAGCAAGGAAATTAATCAGCTCGGGAAGCGTGTAGGAACTCATGCGACGGTTGCCTTGGAATTCCTCGAAAAACTTTTTGAGCGAGATCGGGAACACGCCTTCTTCCATGACGATGCCCTGTTGGATTTTCGAGATATCGCGGGGATCTTTTTCGTCACGCTGCTCGAACCGGGCATTGAACAGGCGGAGGAGGAGGCGGGATTTGTCGTTCGGGTCGTTGTTGAGAACGCCTTCTTTGGCGTAGATCATCTGCTTGGGCACGTAATCATCGTTGAGTTCGAAGACGATGATGTTCATCAGCTTGTTGCCTTCTTTTTTGCCGACATACACCCGGCGGTCAGGAAAACTATCCACCACTTCGTCCGCGCGGAAAAGCGAGGCGGGGTTGCTGGTGGCGATATCGACAACCGTGCGGGTCATGGCCTGCTCGGCGCGTGGCGCGACTTCGATATTGATCCAGAAGCAGGTGAGCGTGAGCGCGACGGCGAGGATAAAGGCGGGCACGCAGATGCGTGGCACACTCACGCCATTGGACTGGAGTGCGATGAGTTCGTTATCCGCCGACATGCGTCCGAACACCAGCAGGAGAGCGGTGAGGAATCCCCATGGGATGGTGAAGGTGAGCGAGAACGGCAGAACAAGCGCCATGAACGACAGAACCGTCGATATCGGCACGTCGGGGTTGTTGATGAGGATGTCGAGGAGTTCCTTGAAAATGTTGCCGAGCACTAAAATGAGGCTCAGGACCACGACCCCGAACAATGTGGTGAGGAAAATTCCAAATCCGACCGTGCGATCAATAATCTTCATTCAGATCTACTCCTCAAATACGCCGATTTTGCGGAATTTCTCGTAGCGGTCCTCGACCAGACGCTCGATGGGCTGGGGGAGGATCTCGCGGAGTGCGTTGACCACAGCGGAGTGGACGGCCTCCGCGGCGGCGGTCGGATTGCGGTGAGCCCCGCCGCTGGGTTCCGGGATGATGCCGTCGATGATCCCCATTTCCCGGAGGGCGGTGGCATGGAGCTTGAGGGCCTCGGCGGCTTCGGGTGCATGGCGGCGGTGTTTCCAGAGAATGGCCGCGCAGCCTTCCGGGCTGATCACGGAGTAGTAGGCATTTTCGAGCATGAGCACGCGGTCGGCCACGCCGATGCCGAGCGCTCCGCCTGAGCCGCCTTCCCCGATGATCACGGCAACGATCGGAGTGCGCAGGACCATCATCTCCCGGATATTGACCGCGATGGCTTCCGCGATGTGGCGTTCTTCGGCTCCGACGCCAGGAAAGGCACCGGGAGTGTCGATGAGGGCCACGACCGGAAAATGAAATTTCTCGGCCATACGCATGAGGCGAAGAGCCTTGCGGTAGCCTTCGGGGTGGGGGCTGCCGAAATTGCGCAGCAGATTTTCTTTCACGTCGCGACCTTTTTGTTGGCCGATCACGACGCAGCGGATTCCGTCAATAGTGGCCAGTCCGCCGGGCATCGAGGGATCATCCCCGAACAGCCGGTCGCCCTTCATTTCGACAAAATCCGTAAAAGCCTTCGCGACGTAATCCAAGAAAAATGGGCGCGCCGGATGGCGGGCAATCTGGACCCGCTGCCAGGCGGTGAGGTTCGTATAAATTTCGCGGCGGGTGGCCTCGATTTTGTCTTCCATCGTGCGCACTTCGGGGGCGGCATCAATCCGGCGTTCGGCAAGCTGGCGCTTGAGTTCCGCAAGATTTTCTTCGAGCGCGATCAGCGGTTTTTCAAATTCCAATGGCAGAACATTCATGGCGGGCTATTTGATGGTGACCGGGGTTCCGCGCGTGGTGAGAGTGTAGATCTCGGAGGCATCGGCGGGGGCAAGGACGATGCCTGCGGGCATGGGGGTCTCGGTGCCATCCGCCGCAGGGGCCGGGGTGGCGCGGAGCATGACGCCCGAGGCGGCCAAAATGACCCATCGGTCGCTTCCTTCGTAATCCTTCGTTCCAAAGGCCACGCGCTTGCTGTCCTTCATGGCCACTTTGTCGCCGACTTTGGTTTCCAGCGTGCCGGAATTTGCGGAACCCGGAAGTTTGAGTGAGAGGATCGGATACTCACGAACAAAGGCGCCCGCGTTCAGGAGGGTGACCGTTTTTGCTGTGCGGTCCACCACCAGCGCGGTGTCGAGCTGCGGGATCATGAGCTGTTGGCCAATCTGGAGATTGATATTGGGCAGGTGGTTGACGGCGGAGATGAGTTCGGCCCACGTCTTGAATTTCGCAGCGATTTTCACCAGCGAATCTCCCTTGACGACTGTGTAAGCGGTTTTGTCTGCGGCTGGTGCGGGCGAGAGGAGGAGGGCTGCGTTGAGACGGCCAAGGGCTGCGCGCACGGCGGGCGTCGTTTCAGAATCCGGGTAAGCGGCAAGGTAATCGGTGAAAGCCTGCAGGGCTTCCGCAGAGTCGCTTTCCAGCAACGGCTTCACCTTCTCGAAGGCCGGAATGCTGGGATCCGGGGTGGGAGTCGCAACCGCAGCCTCCACTTTTTCCTGCACATCAAGGTTCTTGGGCTTGAAATAAAGCTCATGGGCGAAATACGCGGTGCCGCCGGCAATGGCGGCAACGAGGACGAGAATGACAAGGATTCTGGCAATCATGGCGGACATCCTATGACAGGGAGACGGAAAAGGGAAACGCGGAAATCAGATCAACCCCCGGCGTTTCCACTCATCGACGTTTCCGCCCGCGGATCGCTGGATCATTTCCATCGAAAATTTGAGAAGGCAGACCTCCCAAGCATCATCGACGCCGGCAATGAGTGCGGCAAACGGATCGTCGCCGACAGCGATTTTTGCTTTGAGCCGTTCGAGAGTATCGTCCATTGGCTCACGCACGACCTGCTCCGAGAGATCGGTCTTCCGGAATTGAAACCCGTATCGAAGGATTTTCATGCCCGAGCTATTTGACTCGACCCAGTCCGCATACTCGCGGGCTTCGTCTCCGAACCCATCCAAGAGAAGCTTGCTGAAGTGGTGCGGGGAAAGAATACGCGGGCGCTCAGCCTCGAGTCGGCCTTTCCGGATGCGGACGGTATCGACCTCGTCGAGCAGTTCGCTGACCAAGGAAAAATGAAACCGGGTTGTCCCGAAGGTCTCAATCCCGCTGTGGGGACTGACCACCACGCGTGTATTTTCCATGGCGTAATGGAAGTCGTGCTCTTGATACATTCGGCCAAGGATAGCGGTTCCATGCGGTGCTGCAATCCGGGAATTTTCCGGGAATTTCCTAGGAATTTTTTGCATCATCATTTGACAAACGGCCTAAATTAGACTTTTGACATGGCTGCATGAAACATTCCTTTCTCATTCTTCTCGCGCTCGTCGCGGTTGCGTTCACGGGTTGCCAGACCACGGTGCTGCGTCCGACCTACGACCCCATTGGCTACAAGCCCAAAGATCCGTACAACGTGCGGGTGAAAGTCTCGCTGAGCAACCGGATGGTTTATGTGCTTGAGGGAAACAAGCCGCTGCTCGTGACCGCCACCTCGATTGGAACTCCCGACAAGCCAACGCCCAAGGGAAATTTCCGGGTGATCGAGAAAATCGAGACCAAGCGTTCGAATACGTATGGCTTCTGGGTGAAAGGCGATTCGATCATCCCCGGCAAAAGCTCGAACCGCCCCGGCTCGGGCTACCGGTATATCGGCTTCCCGATGCAATACTGGGTCGGATTTTATCCGGCTTACGGATTCCATGTCGGTTCGGTCTGGCCGACTCCCCGCACGCATGGCTGCCTGAGGCTGCATGAGAATGCGGCCCGCGAGTTCTTCGAGATTGTCCGCATCGGAACTCCGGTGAGCATTGCTTCCACCCAGCCGGAAGATGCCACGCTTGGAAAAAACCCGCCGCGGCCGATGGATTACAATGATCCGGATCCCGCCAAGTCGTTCACGATTTCCCCGGCGGTCTTCAAAAAAGATTCCAACGACATCCCGCGCGAGCAGCCCTGAGCGCCGAGCCGATGGCATCCCCTGCCGCCAAGCGGGTCAACCTGCGCACGCCGGATGTGATGTCCCACGTCGAGGCGCAGGTCGAGAGCCACTACCGGAGCAGCCTCGTCGAGCGAATTCGGGCCGAGGGCGGATGCCTCACCGAGGCCGGAACCACGATCCGCCTCGCGAAGGAGTTTGGATTTTGCTACGGCGTCGAGCGCGCAATTGACCTGGCTTACGCCGCAGCAAAAGTTTTTGAAGGACGGCGGATTTTCCTTCTGGGCGAGATCATTCACAATCCGGATGTCAACGCGCAGATGTCGGCACTCGGTATTCGCCATCTCGCCGCGCGACCGACGCCCGAGGAGTGGGCCCAACTCGGACCCGAGGATGTCGTCATCGTTCCAGCATTTGGGGCCGAGGTGAGCACGGTCGCTCGCATTCGTGAGATTGGTTGTCAGGTGGTGGATACCACGTGCGGCGACGTGATGAGTGTTTGGAAACGCGTGCGGCAAAATGCCGCCGAGCAAGTGACCTCGATCATTCATGGCAAATCGACACATGAAGAAACCCGTGCTACGGCCTCGCAGGGAGGACATTACCTCATTGTGCTGAACTTAGCAGAGGCGCAGAGGGTGTGTGCGTTTATTGAGCGGGGAGGGGATGCCGACGAGTTCATTGCCTATTTCGCATCGGCCACCAGCAAAGGATTTGATCCCGCCGTCCATCTGCAAAAAATTGGGGTGGCCAACCAGACCACGATGCTGCGTGGAGAGACCTCCCAAATCCAAGCGCTCCTGCGCGAGGCCGTGATCCGGCGGGATGGCGGCCCGGATCGATTTCGGTTTTTCGACACGATCTGCGGTGCAACCCAAGACCGCCAAGATGCCCTCGTTCAGTTGCTTTCCGAGCATCTGGATTTGCTCCTCGTCATCGGCGGCTACAATAGCTCGAACACCACTCACCTGGTGGAAATCGGCTCGGGAAAATTCCCCACCTACTTTGTGCGCAATGCGGACTGCCTCGTCTCCGTCCAAGAAATCCGCCATTTCGACCTCACGTCGAAACAGGAAATCGTGTCCTCCGGATGGATGCCCTCGAAGCTAGAACTCACCCTCGGAGTCACCGCCGGCGCCAGTTGTCCCAATAACCTCATCGAGGAAACGATCCGCAGGGTTTTACAGTTGCGCAGCCAAATCAGCGTGTAAAAAGAGGGAAATGAGGGGCATTTCATGCATGAAATTATCGCATGAAGGGATTGATGAGCTCGATACCGCAGCCTGCAAAGTCTGCGGTATTGCGCGTGGCGAGCAGAAGTCCGTGCGTGAGTGCGGTGGCGGCAATAAGCATGTCGGAGGGGTGGCGGACGATTCCCTTGGCGGCAAATTGCCCCCGCAATACGCCGCTGCTGCGGGCGATGGGGGACGTTACTGACTGGTCTTTAGCCTTCCGTCGTAAGACCCCCTGCCCGTCGCCCCATACTTCACTTCTCACCGAGATGATCAAAGATGGACGAGCTGTCCCTACCAGAGCGGGCTGGGGTAGGTTTTTTCGGCGACCAATTTTTGGAGGGCGGTGATGACGTGTGGGCGGTCGTCCCGGTAGGTGACTCCGAACCAAGGACTCTCGACCGGCAGGACTCGGACGTTGGCCTGGCCGGATGCGATCAGCGCGGCCACGGCCGAGGGGATGTAAAATTCGGATTTTTCAGTTGAGCCGTGGGCATTGAGGAATTCGACAAACAATTCTTCCAAGCCCGTAAAAACTGCGGGTGTGAATCCCCAGCAATTCATCGAGACCCATTCGTCGCCGGTGAAGCGGCAGCCATCAGCAAGGTTGATGATTCCATCCGCCGCGGAGGTGATTTCGGTGGCTTCGCGGACGCCGACCAGTTCGTGGTTCGCTGCGACTTCGCAGACGCCCCGCGAGACGTGTCCGCTCAGCGACAGGGTTGAGGCCAAGCGTTATCCGGCCAGGCAATACTCCGCACTCTCTGGGTCGCCGGCCGCAAAAAAACCGCGCACCGCCGAGATCGCATTCGCGCCGTAAAAATCGTCCGCATTGATAGCGAGGAAGGGCGTGTCCACGGCGGTTCGAGCACACCAGATCGCGTGTCCGGTTCCCCATGGTTTGGTGCGTTCGGCCGGCACATCAAATCCCTCCGGCAAATCATTGAGTTGCTGGAAGACGTAGCCCACGTCCACGCGGTCCTCAAATTTTGCGCCGACCTTATCGCGAAACTCTTCCTCGAAATCCCGTCGAATGACAAAGACCACGCGCGAGTATCCGGCGCGAATCGCGTCAAAGACCGAATAATCCAGCAGGGCCTCGCCATGGGGTCCGACGGAATCCATTTGTTTGAGTCCGCCATACCGTCTTCCCATTACTGCTGCCAACACCAACAAGGTTGTCTCCATGGGGCATAGCATCCCCGCAGCCGGGTTGAGGGTCAATCGGGATTTGCGGCATAGGCGGCGTGATTAGTCCCAATGGTTATTCTCCAGAGGTTATGCCCGCCGGATTTTTCCGCTGCCGGTGTGGAAAATTTCCGTCACGAAGGAGAAGTCCACCGGGATTTTGTATCGTGCGAGGTGCTGACGGCAGAAGCTGGTGAGGGCGCGGATGGATGGTTGTGTGCCGGGGGAGGAGACGATCTCCGCGGCGACGATCATTCCAAAAACCGGGTGTGGATGGCTGAAGACCCGCGCCTCGGCGACTCCTTCGCAGTTGGCGAGAACCGCCTCGACTTCTTCCGGGAAAAATTTCATGCCCCCGACATTGATCCCCGTCACGCTGCGTCCGAGCAAGTGGAGGCGGCCTTCGGAATCCGCCCGCGCAACATCGCCGGTGCGGAACCATGCGTTTTCGCAGACTTCCTCGCGTGTTCGCCATGGCTGGATGTAGGCATCAAAGAGGCCTGGACCTTGGAGAAAAAGTTCGCCGGATTCGTCGTCGGGCATTGGCAAATTCTGCGCACTGCGCAGCTCCCAATGGAATGCGGGTTGGACCCGTCCGATGGATTCCGGAGCGTTTTCTGGATGGGGCAGATTCAGGAATGGGAGTCCGACTTCGATGATCCCGAGGGCTTGGGCGGGATGGACTCCGAAGGCGCGATGGAAGGCGGCGGCTGTGGGGGGCGGGAGTGAGGCCGTTGTAGAGATCGCCATGCGCAGGTCCGGCCAGCGTGTGCGGCCCTCATCGGCGGCCAGCAGTTCGTAATGAAACGGAGCCGCATAAATGACCGTTGCCCGGTGTTCTGTCGCGGCCTTCAGGATATCCCCGGCCAGGGATGAGGCCGGAAAAACAATGGTGGCACCGTTCCAAAGGTAGAGAAGGATTGAGACCGCGAAGTGGTGGGACATCGAAAGCACCCAAAGCACGCGGTCCTCTGGGCCAATCATGAGCCCGGAGTTGGCGGCTTCGATGCGTTCCCGCAGGGTTTCGTGGCTGAGGACGACGCCCTTGCTGCGGCCGGTGGTTCCTGAGCTGAAGCGAATGAGTGCAGGGTTCAGGGAAATGAAACTTTCCTGCCACGAAGGAGTCGGCGTATCCAGGCGCGCGACGGACCATTCGGAATCCGACTCGGCATGAATGACAAAATCGAGGCTGAGCACGGAGGTTAATTCGTCGCGCTCGGAGGCGGTGAGTTCCGGTGCCATCGGCACGAAGCAGGCTCCTGCGCGAAGGATTCCGAGAGCCTGTGCGATGTAGTCTGCCCCGTCCCGGCAACGGAGTCCGACGCGGTGCATCGACTCCACTCCCTCGCTCCGAAGCATCTCCGCCACGGCCCGGCTCCGGTGGTCCAACTCCCCGTAGGTCAGGCTTTGTCCCGCCTCGATGACGGCCGGATGGTCTGCTGACGCACGCGAAAAAATACTTTCTGCAAGATGAAAGGCATCTGTGCTAGCGGATCTTGAAAGGTCACTTCCCATAATACATCTCTCTATTTTGTGCGCTGCCATCCCGCATGACCAGCAAGGAAACAGCTTCCGTCATCCGGGTCCCAAAGCTGCGGCAGCGGCAGCGGCGCCAGCGGCTTCGCCGGTGGCCATGCAGGTGCCGATCACACGAAGCGCGGCATGGGCCTCATGGTCGCAGGCCATGCAGCGTCCGGCCATGTAGAGTCCGGGAAGATCGCGCGATTGGAGTGCGCGGAGCGGAATCTCGCAGGGTTGGCGGGGAAATCGCAGCTTGGGTCCGGTGGCGGTTTCGCGGAGTTCGATGGGCCATGCGCTGTGGGCAACACCGTCGGAAAATTTAGCGCCATCCAGGAGATCCTTGCCGGTCAATTCATACCGCCCATGGATGCGACGGCTCTCGCGGATTCCGATCCGGCGCGGCCATGCGCACACTTCGGCATTTGCGAAGCCTTCGATATTTTCCCGAAGAAACCCGACAAGAAGCGCGGCATCATTTCGGCACTGCTCGGCGAGCGAGGCTGCGGCTTTGGGATCAAGCGGATCAAATCCGGGGGCTTCTAAGTCGGTTGTGGCCCAGATCGTGTCCGGCGAGAGGCCCCTGCGGAACGCGGTGGACATTGCAAACGCGGGCAGGTGACCATCCATCACGGCGGAGGCCAGCGCGTGAGCCAGGCGCATTTTTCCGGAATCGTCCAGGGCGGTGGGATTCACGCCCGAGAGTTGGATGACGAAGGCCGGACGCTGAAGGCGCGGAGAGCGGTCCCATCCGGCTCCGAGCAATGCGGACACCTCGCCATCGCCCGTGGTATCGATCAGTGCCGCGCAGGTTGCGGCACGGATTTCGCCATCGTGCTCAAACTGAATCCGAAATCCGCCTTGCTCGGATTCCGCCTGTCTCAAGGTGCTGTTGCGGAGCAGGGTGAGAGCGGGTTGCTCCGCGCAGAATTTTTCCGCTAATCCTCCGAATGCCCATGGATCAACCGGAAGCACATCGAGGATCCCCATGCGGACAGGCTCGCCGCACCCGCCGTCAACCCCCAACCGCCGTGCAAACTCTGCCGGGAATCCGGGGTTCGCAAAAACCAGCGGCGCATCGGCATCGGGCCGAATCTCATAGAGTCCGCAAATGGTGTGGACAAATGCGCCTGGCACCTGGCCGCCGGGCACGGGGTCTCTCTCAATCAACATGGCTGAGGCTCCGGAGCGCGCGGCGGACACCGCGGCCGCGACGCCCGCGCTGCCGCCCCCCACCACGATCACATCGGCTCTCATGCGGAGGCGATTCCTCCCTCAGCGGTTGGCGTGGCCGAGCCCATGAGATCGATTTCCAGCCTGCGGAAAAGCTCGTCCACCTCGGAGTCGGTCGCCGCCCCTTCGCGCCATGCGAGGGTGAGATTGAGTCGGCCTTGATAAAGCCCGCAGAACAGTCCGGTGCCGGGAGGTGAAGAAACCGAGGGGATGTGAACCGCGTTATCGATCTGCGCCCCAAAGACCTGCTCCACCCGACCCGCAAAATCTCCGGTGAACGAATGGAAGAACGATGTGATTTCGCCGCCGAACTGGCGTTTCAGAAATGCCATGTAGAGCGGTGACGGGATCAGGCACATGATCTCCAGCACGGCAGAAAACGAGCGTTCGAGGCCGTCGCGGGTCATTTGCTCAAATTGCTCCTGGGCAGCTTGCGTCGCGGTTTCGACGGATTTCAAATCTTCGCGCTGAAAGCAAAAGAACAGGATGGTGACATTGTTGTGGAACCGGGCACCGCGCGTTGCTTTTTTCCGAATCTGAACGGGCACACTCACGACGTAATGCTCGGGATCCCGTCCGCGCATCCGGAAAACCTCCCGATGGGCGCGCAGCGCACAGGCCAGATAAAAGGCCATTGAAAAAAGTGGCCCCACCGCCGCTGCGGCGCGGGCTTGGATGTCGGACGTCGCGTGTGTGTCGATGGTGAGAACCCGGAACTTGAGGCGTCCGGGCTGCGCCCGCGGACCGCCGAGCGAGGCATACGGATTCCGTGCCAGCTCAAAGAACCGCTCGACCACTGGCGTGGCCTGCTTCACGAGGGAACGAATGCGGCGGAAGGGGTGAGGGTCGGGCGTAGCGGACGGCGGGAGGGCGCAGGATTCGGGGTTCACCAATTCCCCAATCAAATACTCCGCACCCCGTCCATCAAAAAGCAGATGCGCCCACGTGACCATCAGGATGGCCCGCCCTTCGCGCTTTAAAAGCAGATCCAGTCGGAGATTGCGACATCCGCTCTGGCTTCCCATGGAAAAATTCGACAGGGCCGCAGTCCATGCGGATTCCGAATCGACGGATTCCGCTTGGCGCCCTTCGGGAATCTCGGCACCGGGTTCGCACCAGAGATGGATCGGCAGAGACGGAACCGACGCATCGCCTTCATACCATCCGGGCCGGAGGGTGAACACCTCACGCCGCACCTTCGCATCGAGAAGCGGATGCCGTCGCGAAAGAGCAGCGGCAGATTTTTCCAATTTCGCGATGTCCGGCACGGAATCCAAATGCAGCATCGTGTGGCCGATCAGGCCATTTTGCCCACTCGTCCGCATCATGCGATTCAGCGCCAACACGAATCCATCGGCCCCGGTGAGCCGAGCCAGCAGCCTACTCAATGCCGCCCCCGGCTTTTGGCGGATGCTCCTGCGCGGCGATGAGGCGGGCCAAATCCTCTGCCGAGGAAAAATGCTCCTTGGTGAGCTGGGACGACGGCAGGCGAACTCCAAACTCTTTTTCAATGAGCATGAGAAGCTGCATGATCGCCATGGAATCCAGCCCGGCATCAAAAAGGTTGGATTGCGCGTTGAAATCCGACTCGACCTCAAGGATCTGCTCCGAAATCAGTGCCATCAGCCGTGCCGTTCGATTGTCCTTGGTTTCCATAACAAAAATTTCTCTGATGTTCGCTGAGGTGCAAAATATCATCCGCTAGGGGGCTCGAATTCAATGAAAATCCACAGATGCCGGCAGAGGAGGGACGATTCGTTCTCGGAATTCGTGAGGATTTTATTTCCGTCCTGCGGGTTCTCATGTAGGAAGTTTTTCATGAAATTCGCAGGAACACATACCGCCCTTGTCACGCCGTTTCGAGACGGGGAGTTTGACGAGCAGAGCTTTCGCGGACTCATCGAGGAGCAAATCGCGGGCGGAATCACCGGCATTGTGCCGGTTGGGACCACCGGGGAGTCTCCCACCCTCAGCCATGAGGAGCACGGAAAAGTCATTCGCACGGCGGTCGAAGCGGCCGCGGGCCGGTGTCCGGTGATTGCCGGGACGGGTTCCAACGCCACCTCTGAGGCCGTGGCTCTGACCGTCGAGGCCGCACGCCTTGGGGCGGATGCCGCACTGCTCGTCGCGCCCTACTACAACAAGCCCTCACAGGAGGGACTCTATCGGCATTTCCGCGCGATTGCGGATTCTGTGAAAATTCCGCTCGTGCTTTACAGCATTCCCGGACGTTGCGGGATTGAGATTGGGATTGAGACCGTCGCGCGTCTGGCGGCGGATTGTCCGAATATCCGCGCCATCAAGGAGGCAGGCGGGTCCGTCGAGCGGGTGAGCCAGCTCGTCGGTGCACTGGGGTCCGATTTCGAGATCCTCTCCGGCGATGATTCGCTCACGCTGCCGTTTCTCTCCGTCGGGGCGGTCGGCGTGATCAGCGTGGCCTCGAACCTGTTTCCGGCGGAAATCTCGGGCATGGTCCAGAGCTGGCTGGCAGGCGATTGGGATTCCGCCCGCGCCACTCACCGACGGCTTTACCACATTTTCAAAGACCTCTTCATCGAACCCAATCCGGTGCCTGTGAAATTTGCGCTCTCCCTGCGAGGTAAGCTTTCCCCGGATGTCCGCCTACCGCTCTGCGAGATGTCCGAGGCCAACACCGCCCGCCTGTGCCAAACCCTAGAGGCCCTCTCATGATCCGCCTCCTCATCCACGGTGCCAAAGGCCGCATGGGACAGTCCCTCATCGCCTGCGCCGCCGCCGATCCCGAACTCTCCGTGGTCTCCGAAATTGATGACGGCGATGATTTTGCTGCGGCCCTGCCGGGCTGCGATGCCGTGATTGATTTCACCCATGCCACAATCACTGCCGGCATCGCCAGAGCCTGCGCCGCAGCGAACAAAGTGCTCGTGATCGGCACCACCGGGCATTCGGACGCCGACCGCGTGCTCATCACCGAAGCTGCAGCATCCATTCCCCTCGTCTTTGCCCCGAATTTCAGCGTTGGCGTGAACACCCTGTTCTTTCTTACCAAAAAAGCGGCCGAAATCCTGGGCCCGGATTTCGACCTGGAAATCGTGGAAATGCACCACCGCCTCAAAAAAGACGCCCCCAGTGGCACCGCCCGCCGGCTGGCCGAAATCCTCACCGCCGTCCGCAACCTCGCCTATGAGAAGGATGTCCTCCATGGCCGGAATGGCATGGTCGGGGAACGCACCGCCTCCGAAATCGGAATGCACGCCGTGCGCGGAGGGGACGTGGTGGGCGATCACACGGTCATTTTCGCAGCCAATGGCGAGCGCCTCGAACTCACCCATAAAGCATCGAGTCGCGATACTTTTGCCAAGGGAGCTCTCCGCGCCGCCAAATGGGCCACCTCCCAGCCGCCCGGCCTCTATGATATGCAGGATGTTCTTGGCCTTCACTAACGCCCAGCCATGAGGGTCGGAATCGGCATGGGATCCAATCTCGGCGACCGCCTCGCTCACCTCCAGCAGGCCCGCAAATGCCTCCTGACCCTCCATGACTCCGCTGGCCCCTTCCTCTGCTCGCGGATCTATGAAACCGCCCCGGTGGACTGTCCCGTCGACTCCCCGGCCTTCCTCAATGCCACCATCGAACTCTCCTCCACCCTCCCCCCACTCGACTTGCTTGCCGCCCTTCACGGCATCGAAAAGGCGGCCGGACGCCAGTTTCCGCATCCGCTCAATGCTCCCCGTCCGCTGGATTTAGACCTCTTGTATTACG
>JBBQRY010000016.1:0-16605 GCA_038214335.1 Chthoniobacterales bacterium | reverse complement strand
CGCCGCATGGCCGTCGGAAAAAAATTCCTTTTCCAACTACGAAACCAAGTGGTCGATGAACTCAACAGCTTCCGTGCCGAATGGCGTCGCCGTTACGGTTCCTGAGCCGCCCGCAACGACGGAGTTCAGAAATCCCTATCTGGACCATGTGGGCTCGCTGACTTTTCCGAGGCCGCTGACGATCGTAGTGGGTCGGCCTTTTTGCGTATCGAGGAGGGTGAGGGCCGAGCCGTTGCTGTAGATGATATGGCGGGAGTTGGCTCCCCAGACGGGATCTTCGCCCTCGGCGATGATGCGGACGGCTCCCGATTCGAGATCCAAGATCGCAATGGAGAAACCGCCCTGACGCACGGTGAAAGCAATTTTTTTGCCATCGGGCGACCAGCACGGTTCGGTGGAATACGCGTAGCCGGTGGCGATAGGGCGTCCGCTTCCTCCTCCAGAGCCAATGCGGTAGAGCTGGGGGCCGCCGCGCTCGTCAGAGGAATAGACAATTTCGCTGCCCGAGGGCGACCATGAGGGGGAGGATTCCACGCCGCGGGTTTTGGTGAGGCGGCGCGCTCCGGAGCCATTCGCACCGACGACATAGAGTTCGGGATTGCCATCGCGGCTGATCGAGCAGGCGATGCGTGAACCGTCGGGGGAAAAAGCCGCTCCGGAATTTGTGCCGGGGAATTTGACAATCCGGCTGCGGGCTCCAGACGCGAGGTCGATCAGGTAGATGTCCGCATAGCCGCTTTGGTAGCCGGTGTAAGCAAGCTTGGATCCATCGGGTGACAAGGCCGGAGCGACGCTGATGCCGTTGTCCTTTGTCAGTTGCCGGACGTTCGCCCCATCGTAGTCGGCGGTGTAGATTTCTTTTTTTCCGGTGCGCGTCGATGCGAAGGCGATTTTGGAGGAAGCAATCCCGGGAACCCCCGTGATCGTCTGCACGATATCATCGGAAAACGCATGGGCTGCGCGGCGCAGGTCGCCGCTGTAGGATTTTTGAAGGATCGTATTGCCCGAGTGGTCGGTGACCGACCCCGCAAGGGATCCGCCGCCCGCTGTGGCGCCCACGCTGAAGCTCGCGCGTTCCGGCGGGGAGAGCAAGAACTGGCCCGAAAGATCGAGATCGGTTTGAACGATTTTTGATGCCGCAGCACCTTCGGCTCCTCCGAAGGGCTTGATGGCAATGCTGGTGGTGTCGCCTTTTTTGACGGTGATGGTCGTCTCTTCGGCAAGAAGAACCGCCGGAAAAATAAGCGCCATGGTCGTCAGGATGCGGAAGAATTTCATCCCTCACTCCTTCGCAAAGCCGCAGGCTTTTGACAAGCAAGGAAGCGGGTTCCTGACTTTTGTTTTTCCAGCAGGGGGGGTAAAACGTCAAAAGGGGCGACAGGGCTAGGCTGCCGACGGGGTTGGAAAATGTCCCTCCCACCTTTTGCACACTGCGCGAGCGTTCTTCTCTTAACACTGAAAACTTAAAACTTTCTCTCCCACCCGGCACAGCGCCGGGGCTACAGGGTCGGGCTTTACTCCGACTGCTGGACCGGGTAAACACCGAACCAGCCCCGGTGAGAAGCGGGCGATTGCATGTTTTTTCATTCCGCTATTTTTCTTTTTTCGTTCCTTCCGGTTGTGCTGGCGGGGTTCCTTCTCATGGAAGGGAGACTTTTCCTGCGTCAGGCATGGCTGCTGGGGGCTTCGCTGGTTTTTTATGCCGTGGCAAATCCGGTGGCGTTGGTTTTGTTTTTGCCGCTGGTGGGGGTGAATTTCGGGATCGGGAGCCGCTTGATGGGGCCGAAGGGGGCGCGGTGGCTGCTGGTTGTGGGCGTGGTCGGGAACCTCTTAGTGCTCGGCTATTTCAAGTATGCGAACTTCTTTGTTGCGAACCTGAATGCGGTGTTGGGGGCGCATTTCTTTTTGGAGTCCGTGCTGCTGCCGCTGGGGCTGTCGTTTCTGATATTTATGCAGATCGCTTGGCTTGTGGCCTGCTCGAGGCGCGAGGCCGTGCCGTGTCGGCTATTCGAGTTTCTGCTCTACTCGTCATTTTTTCCGCAGGTGGTGGCCGGGCCGATTGTGTATCAGCGCGAGTCGCTTCCGCAGTTCCGGCGTGTGCGCACGCGGGAAGAGCGGGATGTGGATCTTTGCGTGGGGGCGACGCTCTTCACGATGGGACTCGGAAAGAAAGTGCTGATTGCCGACACGCTGGCTCCCTGGGCGACCCAAGTTTTCTGGGCGGCGGGAGCGGGTCGTCCGCTGAGCCTGACCGCCGCGTGGATTGGTGCGCTCGCCTATGCGTTCCAGCTCTATTTTGATTTTTCGGGATATTCGGATATGGCGATTGGCACGGCGCGCGTTTTTGGGGTGAAGCTCCCGCTCAATTTCGACTCTCCCTACAAGGCGGTCTCGATCAGTGAGTTTTGGCGTCGCTGGCATATGACGCTTTCCCGGTTTCTCCGCGATTTTGTTTATATTCCCCTGGGCGGAAGCCGATGCAGTCCGGCCCGGCGCTCGTTCAATCTTTTCTTCACGATGGTGGTGGGCGGATTCTGGCATGGTGCGGGGTGGACGTTTCTTTTTTGGGGGGCACTCCACGGTGGGTATCTGGTCGTGAACCACTGGTGGTCTTCGCTCTGTGAGCGCCGCAATGTGCCGGGAAGCTGGATTTTCCCAGGGTGGGGCGGCGGGATTGTGACGTTCCTTGCCGTCTTGGTGGCATGGGTCTTTTTCCGTGCTGCGAATCCGGGAGATGCCATGCGCCTCCTCGGGAGCATGGTCGGGGGAGGAGAATGGCATCGTGCGGCGGATCCCATCTTTCGGAAAAGCTCGCCCGAGCTGCTTGCGGCGGTTCATCAATGGGTCGGCTCGGTGGATATCCAACTCGTGCAGGGGATCGCTCTCGGGCTGGTGGCTGTGTTTGTCTGGTGGCTGCCCAATAGCCAACAGGTCCTTGCTGCCTATGAACCCGGACTCGTGACGTATGGAAAATCGATTCGTCCGGCGGGGCGGGGCTGGCCGACATGGAAACCGTCCTTCATCTGGTTGGCAGCGACGGTGGTCGTCTTTGCATGGTGCCTTCTGAACCTCAGCGGCGTGAGTTCGTTTCTGTATCGGGATTTTTAACCATGAGAACCTATACCCGAATACTTGGAGGCATTGCCCTCCTGACGGTGGTTGCCATTTGGGGGCTCGCGCTTTGGCTGGAACCGGCGGATGGCGATCTTGCCCGGGTGGGTGGGTTTGCCGAAAACGATTTCCACTGGCGTGCTCCGCAGCGGGTGTTTGAAAAAAACCTTTTCCGGGTGGCAGCGGACCTCAGCGAATACGATCAGTATTTCGACGTGGTGGTGCTCGGGGATTCCTTCAGTTGCGACCAAGAGAGCCGGTTTTTCGGATGGCAAAACGAGTTCATCGCGCAGACCGGACTCTCGATGCTGGTTCTCGATACCCGGAAACATTGGCCGCAGGAAGTTCTGGCATCGGAAGGATTTCGCAAGTTTCCGCCCAAGGTTTTTGTCTTTCAAAGTGTCGAGCGCTACCTGCTCGGGCGGACAGCCTATTTCTCGAAGGTGCCGGTGCCTGCGGCGGTGGGGGCTCCGCAGCGTGAGGCGATTCCAGTGCGCACGGTGATGTCTCCACACCTCGCAGTGCGGGAAGAACAACCCATCGCGCGTGCGAGCAGAAACCCGGATCACGTGCTCGGGCACCTCGGCGCGATTGTGCGGCGTGAGCTGGGACTCAACCAGTTGGTGCGCTCGGTGCCGCTGGCAAAGTCCGGACTCTTCACCTCGCGCAACGACCGCGACATGCTGGTGTATTTCGATGAATTCGATAAAAAGCAGATTTCGGAATCCGACCTCTATGCCATGCGGGCCGGAGTGCGGGCATTCAGCAACTTGGTCACCGCCAATGGAGTGACTCAGTTTGTCCTGCTCGTCGCACCCGACAAAACATCTCTCTATGGCCCGTATCTGCGCCATGCGGAAGATGCTACCGTCAACCTTGTGGCCGAACTCGCTAAAGATCCGACCCTGCCGGTTGTCCGCACGGACGTGGTCTTGGCGGAAGCCATCCGCAACGGGGCGATGGATATCTACCTTCCCAATGACTCGCATTGGAATAGCAACGGACACCGGCTCGTCGCAGACGCTTTGGCCAAATGGTTGAGAAAAGCGGAAACCGGAAAGCTGAAACCGGAAGGCTGAAACCGGAAGGCTGAGATGATTTTTTGCCGTCGAGTTACGGTGCAGCCCCGGTCCACCTGAAACGCGCCTAGGCTCAACATTTTCAGCTTTCCGCTTTCCTGTCTCCGCGTTCCGATTTTCAGCTACATCCTTGGCTTGTTCCGCATTGGGTGCAGACGCCGCAGGCACCGGCGCGGATCACTTTGTCGGAGCCGCAATTTGAGCAGAGGATGCCCATGTAGGCGGTGCCGAGAGCGGTTTTGACGCGCCCTTTTTTTTCTGAGAGGTCGATCTCGTCCGAAGTGACGCTCAGTTCCGGCACGGGGCGATTGATGGCATTTTTTTCCATCTGAGCGATTTCCGGCATGGGCAACTCGTCCTGGTGGTTGTCGGGAGAGGTGGCTTCGCGGTAGCCCTTGATGAATTCGCAGCCGAGCCAGCGGAAGATGTAATCGGAGATGCTGTGCGCGGTGCGGATGTCACGGTTCTTGGTGAATCCGCTGGGTTCAAAACGCTGGTAGGCAAATTTTTTCACCAACTGTTCGAGCGGCACGCCGTATTGGAGGGCAATCGAGGTGAGGGTGGCGACGGTATCCATGAGTCCGCCGATCGTGCTGCCTTCCTTGGACATCTGAACAAAAACCTCGCCGGGCTGGCCATCGGAGTAGAGTCCGACGGTGACATAGCCTTCATGACCGGCGATCTCGAATTTGTGGGTGATCGAGCTCCGGGTGTCGGGCATGTGTCGGCGGATGCGCTTGTTGGCACCCTTTTTCAGTTCTTCATTTTCGCGTTGAAGGATGGAGATCGTTTCGGTGAGGGCTTTGACATTTTCCGCGACGGCATCGGTGGCGACGGCGGCATTTTTGCGGGTATTGAGCGGGGCGGAACGCTTCGACCCGTCGCGATAAATGGCCACCGCCTTAAGCCCCAACTCCCAAGCCTCCTTGTAGGTCTGCATGATGTCCTCCACCGTCGCGGTCTCGGGCAGGTTGACCGTCTTGCTGATCGCGCCCGAAAGGAAGGGCTGGGCGGCGGACATCATACGCAAGTGGCCACGGTAGTGGAGACTGCGAGTGCCGAGGTCGGCTTTGAAAGCGCAATCAAACACCGGCAGGTGCTCGGGTCGCAGTCCGCTGCAAACGCGCCCGCCGGAGTCGGGATCGGTGACATCCTCAATCGTGTCGAATTTTTCAATATGGACGAGGATCCTTGCGATCTCATCCGCGCTGTAGCCTAGGCGGTTCAAGGCAGGAGACAGTGTGCGATTGACAATTTTCAGCATGCCTCCGCCGGCGAGGAGTTTGTATTTGACCAGCGCGATATCGGGTTCGATGCCCGTCGTATCGCAATCCATGAGGAATCCGATGGTCCCTGTGGGTGCCAGCACAGTGACCTGCGCGTTGCGGTAGCCGTTGTGACGGCCGCCTTCGAGAGCGAGATCCCATGCTTCGCGGGCGGCATGAATAATCGGTGCGCAGTCTCCCGCGCCCTCCAGGTTTTCGGCCAACGCGCGGTGGCGCTCGATGACCTCCAGCATGGCCGCTTCATTGGACGCTTGGGGCGGCTCCGTCACATCGCCATAGCGGGCATCGTGGTAAGAGGGGAAGGCACCCCTTGCGGAGGCCAGTTCGCTGCTCACGGCATAGGCATGGCCGGTCATGAGGCTGGTGATGGCACCGGCAAATGTGCGGCCTTCATCGCTGTCGTAGCCGAGTCCGCGACTCATGATGAGGGCACCGAGATTGGCATACCCGAGGCCGAGAGTGCGGAAGGCATGGGAATTTTCTGCAATGGCCTTGGTGGGATAGCTGGCGCGATCGACAAGGATCTCTTGGGCAACGATAAACAGGCGCACGGCAGCTTGGAACCGGGCCACATCGAAGGAACCGTCCTGCTTCTGGAAGCGGACGAGATTCAGGGATGCGAGATTGCAGGCGGTATCGTTCAGGAAAAGATACTCGGAGCAAGGGTTCGTCGAGTTCTGCCGTCCGCTGCCTTTGCAGGTGTGCCATTTGTGAATTGTCGAGTCGAACTGCATGCCCGGATCCCCGCAGGTCCATGTGCCCAACGCAATTTTCCGAAGCAACTCGCGTGCTTTTTTCTTTTCGCAGAGTTCTCCATCAATGACCCGGCGCGTCCACCAATCGGCATCCTCCGCGCAGGCCTGCATGAACTCATCGCTTGTCCGGACGGAGAGGTTTTCATTTTGAAACATCACCGATCCGTAAGCGTCGCCATTGTAGCTGCCATCGTATCCCTGCTCGATCAATGCCCACGCCTTTTTCTCCTCAGTCGTCTTGGCTTCAATGAAATCTTCGATGTCCGGATGCCAATCCTTGAGGGTATTCATCTTGGCGGCGCGGCGGGTTTTTCCGCCGGATTTCACGGCATTGGCCACCTGATCATAGATTCGGAGAAAGGAGAGCGGACCCGAGGGTTTGCCACCGCCGGAGAGTTTTTCGCGGGAGGAACGGAGCGTGGAGAGATCCGAACCCGTGCCCGAGCCGTATTTAAAAAGCATCGCCTCGGAGGTGGCCAGACGCATGATGTCCTCCATGTTGTCTTTCACGCTCATGATGAAGCACGCGCTGGCTTGGGGGTAATGGTATTGGCTGGTGGCCCGGTGGGCTTTGCCTGCTTCCTCATTCCAGTGCCAGTTGCCCTCGCCACCGTTTTTGCCGACTCCGTATTGATGGTAGAGCCCAACATTGAACCAAACCGGAGAGTTGAACGCCCCATGCTGGTGCAGGCAGAGCCACGTGAGATCTTGGCAAAACGACTCCGCACTCGACTCGTTGGCAAAATAGCCGTCCTCCAGCCCCCAATCGGTAATCGTCCGGGTCACGCGGTGGATGAGCTGACGCACGGATTGCTCACGTCCGCCCTTGTGGGGATCGGTCCCATGCGCCGCATCGCCGTAAAAATACTTGGATACCACAATTTTCGTCGCCAGCTCGCTCCACGAAGCAGGAACCTCGACATTTTCCTGACGAAAAAGAGCTTTGCCGCCGTCGCCGGTGATCTCGGCCGTGCGGCGTTCCCAGGGGACTTCGTCGAAGGGAGAAATACCGGGCGTGGCAAATTGCGGCTTAAATTCGAGCCCGGAATGCCGGGAAGTCGATGGCGATGGAGGGTTTTCGGAGGTGGTGGCGGGCTGTGAAGGAGAGTTCATCGTGGGAAGATTGTGGTGGAAGTGGATTTTTTCAGAATCTGGGGGAGAACACAAGATATTGTGTTAAAAAACCTGCCCGACCACTACAGATAGACGTATCGAGCCGTCGAACGTCTGGCGAAAGTCCTTGAAAACACCCGGCTTTTGGCACTATTCAGCAACCGCAACAAAGCGCCACAACTTGTCTTTGGCCTTCGAGATCCCAATGCGTCTTCTCCAGACCCCGGCATGGGGCCAGCCCCCGAATCAGCACAAACCCATTGCCGGTTTCTCCTTTGACCAGATCAGGCTCCTGCCCTGACCACAGAATTTATCGCGGCCAGGCGGTGACGCTCAAGGCTCGCCTCATTGAAAAATCTGATCCAGAAACCCGCTGAAGTTATGGGACTGCTGTCTGGAATCTCCTTCCGACATATCCGGGCACGATGCATCCCCGGATCATGATCGAAGGTTTTCTGACGTGTTTCGTCGTCGGATGGGCCACTACGCGTATGCTGCCGTGCTGTGGACGACAGGAGTTCTTCTCTGGGCCGCATGGATTCTTCCGGGGGTAACTGATGAAGAATATTATCCCATCCCGGAATCCCGTGAGAAACCTTCCCGCCCGGTTTCTCAGGCCGATGTGGCGCGCGGTGGAATATGTGCTGCCGCCCAGTCGCTGGCGGGTTCCGGTGATTATTGCGGCCGGAATATTCACCCGCCTCGGGGCGGTGGCGTTCCACATTTTGAACGCCTCATCGTATTTGACCGACGATCCGAAGGCGTGCGTGAACTGCCATGTGATGGCCCCGCAATACGCGACATGGCAGCACTCCTCCCACGCGCGGGTCGCGGTCTGCAACGACTGCCATGTGCCACATGAAAATATCGCGCTCAAATACGCGTTCAAGGCAATGGACGGCACGCGCCACGCGCCATGAACGAAATGGGCGCGGAGAATTTTTACAAGGCGAAGTGGGCAGATCTCGGCTCCGAGATTGTCAACCCGATTGGCTGCCAGGACTGCCATGATCCAAAGACGATGAACTTGCGCATTACGCGGCCCGCGCTTGCGGAGGCGATGGCCCGGCGCGGACAGGACATCAACAAGGCGACCCACTAGGAGATGCGCTCGCTCGTCTGCGCGCAGTGCCACATGCCCTACAAAAGCGAGGGAGGAATCAAGTTCACCAACCACCAGATCGCCAGCCCGCTTCAGAACATCTCGGCCTCATGCGGGGTCTGCCACCGCGATGCTCGGCGTCGGATTGCTCGGTGTCGCCGGGGGCATCATTCCGCAGACAGCGGAGCATGCCGCTGGACATCACGGCTACCTTCCCTTCGGCCTGTTCCTCCAGCGGTTTCACGTCGAGCAGTATCCGGAGGAAAGCGGACGGCCCGGCGTGCCGAAACGCTTCTCGGCCGATGTCACCGTCCTCCGCCACAACCAAAAGTTTGAAGATGTCCGGATCGAGGTCAACAAGCCGCTCCGCCGCGATGGATGGACGCTTTATCTGACGAACTACGAGCTTTCTCAGAACGGCGGGAGCGCCCAATGCCTGATCGAAGCCGTGCGCGACCCCTGGCTGCCCGCCGTCTATTCGGGGATATTTCTCATGCTGGGTGGAGCCATCGCCATGCTGTTCCGCAATCCGTTTGCTCCGCCGGCATGAACGCGAATTTTCCCGAATTTGCACTCGCCGCCGTCGCCTGCTGGGCTGCCGGCCTGGTTCTCCGCCGGTCCCGCCCCGGTGGCGGAATGGCACTCTACATTTCCGGCGTCACAATTCTCTCCGCCTACGCGCTGCTGCTCTGGAGTCATCTCGGACGTCCGCCGATGCGCACGCTCGGCGAGACGCGGCTCCTGTATGCCATCTTGCCCGTCCCGACGCGTTTGACAAAATCCTAATGCCCGCGCTCCAAAGCCCGTGGTTCGTTCCGCATGTCGTTGTCTATATCCTGGCCTATGCATTCCTCACTGCGTCCGCGCTCGGGGCCGTGAGGGTTTTCCGAGGTCACGGAAGAATTGGTCCGCCAAATCCGCGATGAAACGGCCACTCAAAAGCTCTTTCCCTCACCGAAGGATCTTCGGCTCTCCGATTGAAACCACCTCTTCGAAATCATCCGGCGCTTGCATTTCTCCTGTTCAGATCCGCTCCGTGTCTGATAAAAGACTGGCTCATGCAGACCTCGGGGAAAACAGTTTCTGTCCGATATCAGCCCTAATCGGGTGGATATCAAGACTGGCATAATCCCTTGTTCGGCTGCAGGAAAGACACATCCATGGATCGGAACCTACTTTTCGACAAACTCACGACGCTGCTGGGGGAATCCGGCAGAGAAGCAATCTACCCGTGTATTGGTGATCTGGTCGTGAACGGTCTCCAAGTATCCCGCTTCGCGCCGTCCGATCATGTCCCCAACCGCCAGGACGTGACGCAGTATCTGGCGGCGTGGTGCAGAAATGCTCGCGTGAGCGAGGAGGCGTGCCAGACATGGCTCAGCGACTATGCCGTGTCAACGCTCGCGGCGGTGTCCAAGTCGTCTCCGGCCGGTATCCGCCACAGCACGAAGTCCAATGTGAAGTATACATACAGGAGCGAGCGTCCGTTTGTCTGTGCTCTCGAGGGCAATAAGTTTCGAGCAGAGTGCAGCAAAGCATGTCGTGTCTACGACGAGATGGTGATCAGAGCCGCAGCGACAGCAGCCGATTCCTTGACTGCGTTGAGCCATCCACCTCCAGCGCCTCCCTCAGTCATTTTCGTACCTGCGGTGAAGGACGTCTACCGCGAGCAGTTCCAGGCCGCACGGCAACTTGTTTCGAGTGAGTTGGCGAAGGGAACGAAGAAGTCTGCCATTCGGGATCTTCTCGAACAACAAGGCATGAAGACTAGAACAGGGCGAGCTTGGACGTACCCCATTCTGGTCGCTGAAATCCGAAAGCTCGAGGCCGGGGGTCAGTCCCATAACTTATCATTCCAGCACAAGCTGGAGGAATGAAATCCCCTATGGGCTTGCCTTGATTCTTTCGCAGTGAATAGAATGGGTTTTTGAAAATATCAGGGACCAGTTTGGGTAGCAGAGTGGCGAATTCTTCTCTTGTTCAAGAAGATCCACTACGCCGGTTTTCCGTTATGGCGAAACGCTTCTCCGGGCGTGTGGCGGTGCGGTGGAAATCCGGAGAGCTGACTTACGATGAGTTGGACAGCGAATCCAACCGTGTGGCCACGCACTTGCTGGCGTGCGGGGTCGGGGCGGGTGATGTTGTGGGACTGGCCTTGCCACGTTCACCGGAGATGGTCGCGGGGATTCTGGGGATTCTCAAATGCGGGGCGGCATATGTGCCTCTGGATCCCGAGGCTCGGGACGGACGGGATGGCGCATTGTTCCAAGCACTGGGAGGACGGGTTCGGCTGGTTTCGGATTGCGATGCGCGGGAGGGGGGAATCTCTGGGATCTCTGGGATCACGGATTTGGTGGTCGGTGCGGGCGGGCGGAAGACGGAGACAACGATGCCACCATCAGGAGCTGAGGGGCTGAGTGGCGATGGGGGACGAATTTTTTACGTGATGTGGACCTCGGGTTCGACTGGGAAACCCAAGGCGGTGGGGGTTCCGGAGCGGGCTGTGTCGCGGCTTGTGCGAGGAGGGGATTTCGCAGAAATGGGACCTGAACACACCTGGCTGCAGATGGCTCCGCTAGGGTTTGACGCATCCACGCTGGAGATTTGGGCGGCGCTTTGTCATGGCGGCTGCCTTGCGCTGATGCCGCCGGGGGTGCATTCGGTGGACGAGATCGGAGCCGCGATTCGTGAGCTGGGGGTGACTTCCGCATGGATGACGGCGGGACTTTTTCGGGTGGTGGTGGATGAAGGCTTGGACGCATTGGCTCCGCTGCGTCAGCTTTTGACTGGAGGGGATGTTGTGCCAGTGGCCCAGGCCCGCAAGGTGATCGAGCGGTTTCCGAAATTGCGGCTGATCAATGGCTACGGGCCTACGGAAAATACGACCTTTACGTGTTGTCATCGGATCACGCGGGAGGATTGCGAAGGCGAGGCGTTGCCGATTGGACGCGCGATTGAGGGCACTTCGGTGTGTGTGCTGGATGAGGAACTTCGGGTTTGTGCCACAGGGGAAATTGGAGAGTTGTGTGCGAGCGGGGAAGGGCTGGCGAGCGGATACTTGAACGATCCCGAACTGACCGCAGAAAAATTTATTGAGCATCCGGAGTTCGGGCGGATTTATCGCACGGGCGATCTCGCACGAATCCGGGCGGATGGAGTTTGCGAGTTCCACGGACGACGCGATGCGCAGGTCAAAATCCGTGGATTCCGTGTCGAGCCCGGGGAGTTGGAGGCGATGCTCATGAGGTCGGACCTTGTGCAGGAAGCGACGGTGGTTGTCGCGCGCGAGCCATCGCGTGAGGCGCGACTGATCGCTTGTGTGAGTCCGCTTGCCACCGACATCGAGGCGCTGCGAATATTTTTGGAAGAGCGTGTGCCGGGCTACCTCCTTCCCAGCGAGATTCGGGGATTCTCGCAATTGCCGCTCACGGCCAATGGCAAGGTGGATCGCCGAAGGTTGCTAGTGGAGGTGAGCAGGACGGAGACCACGGCAACAACCCATCCGGCGGATTCCTGCATGGAATCTTTCGTTCGGGGAGTCTGGGAAGAGGTGTTGGGGAGTCGGGGGTATGAGGCTGATGCTGGATTCTTTGCCTGCGGGGGAGACTCCATCTCGGTGTTGCAACTTCATTCACGGCTGAACCGGAATGCGAAGCATCCGCTCTCGGTCGCCGAACTCTTTGAGTTTTCAACCATCCGCCGTCAAGCCCAGCGCTTGACAAGCGCGCCTGAGCGGGCAGCGGTCGGCGAGCGGGCCGCAATGCAACGTGCGGCGCTGGCGCGAAAAAGGGAGCAGCGGAAATGAAGCCGGCGCCGGATTCCATCGCGATTGTCGGCATGAGCGGACGCTTTCCCGGTGCGAAGGATGTCAGCGAGTTTTGGAAAAACCTGATTTCTGGGGTGGACTCGATTTCGCATTTTGCGCCCGAGGAATTGGAGGCGACGGTGTCCACGCCCGCGGCCGTTCTGCGCGGCGAGAAGTTTGTCGCAGCGCGAGGGATCGTTGATCGTGCAGAATTTTTTGACGCCGAGTTTTTTGGGATTCGGCCCCGCGAAGCCGAGCTGATGGATCCGCAGCATCGGGTGTTCCTTGAGTGCGCATGGGAGGTGCTGGAGAATGCCGGGCACGATCCTTTCCGCTACGCGGGTGCGATTGGCGTGTTTGCGGGGCTGAGCCTCAATACTTACCTGCTGGCCAATGTGGGGGCGGGGAACGATTTCTGTCAGCGCCTTGCGAAGAACTACCAAGTCGCAGAATTTCCGGCGATGCTTGGAAACGACAAGGATTTCCTTCCGACGCGGGTGGCCTACAAATTGAATTTGCGAGGTCCGGCGATGGCGATCCAAAGCGCGTGTTCGACCTCGCTGGTGGCCATTGCGCAGGCCTGCACGGTGCTGCAAACGTATCAGGCCGACATGGCATTGGCCGGGGCGGTTTCGATCACGTTTCCTCAGAGGCGCGACTACCATTACGCCGAGGGCAACCTTGTTTCGCCGGACGGCATTTGTCGTCCGTTTGACGCCAAAGCCCAAGGGACGGTCTTCAGCAGCGGAGCGGCGGTCGTGTTGCTGAAACGCCTCGCCGATGCCGAAGCCGATGGGAATACCGTGCTAGCGGTGATTCGCGGAGCGGCGGTCAATAATGATGGCGCAGACAAAGCGGGGTTCGCAGCGCCGGGCGTCACCGCGCAATCGGAGGTCATCCAGCTCGCGCAATCCGTCGCAGAGGTCCCGCCGGAATCTGTCTCCTACGTTGAAGCCCATGGCACGGGGACCTTGCTCGGAGATCCGGTCGAGGTCGCGGCCCTGACAAAAGCCTTCCGTGCGGGAGGCGCAACGGCCAACGGATTCTGCGCGCTCGGTTCTGCAAAAGGCCATGTGGGACATTTGGATGTTGCCTCTGGAGCCACCGGACTCATCAAGACGGTTCTCCAGCTTCAGCATGAGCGGATTGTGCCGGTGCTGAATTTCGAGAAGCCGAATCCTCATATTGATTTTGAAAACTCTCCATTTTTTCCGGTGGCCAGTGGACTGGATTGGAAACGCGGGAACCATCCGCGTCGGGCCGGGGTGATGGCGGCCGGGGTCGGCGGCACGAATGCGCACCTTGTGGTCGAAGAAGCACCCGATCCGCTCCCGACAACCAAGGTTGCCGGACCTCACGTGCTCGTGCTTTCGGCCCGGACACCATCCGCATTGGATGCCATGGCTCGACAGTTGGCAGGACATTTGGAGTCCCACCCTGACATTGATCTGGCCGATGTCGCCTTGACACTGGCGCTGGGCCGAAGGGCATTTTCCTGCCGCCGGGCCATCGTGGTGGAAGATGTCGATTCCGCCATCGCGGGCTTGTTGGCACCGGCCTCCGAACCAAAGGATGCCATGGCACTCGCTTGGGTGCAGGGCGAGGACGTGGATTGGGAATCGTCCTTTGCGGGCCAGAGCCGGAGACGGATTCCGTTGCCCACGTATCCTTTTGAGCGAAAGCGGTTCTGGATTGCACCAAAACCCGACTCTGCACCTCCGATCGTGGCTCTCGCACCAGTCCCCGAGGTCGATTTGGAATCCGCCGTGCGGCAGATGTTTCAGGAAATCAGTGGCGAGGAAGTCCGCGATGCGGAAGCGAGCTTTGAGGAACTCGGATATGATTCGCTGCTGCTCACGCAGGCGAGTCTCGCCGTGCGATCCCGGTTTGGGGTCCCTGTCACGTTCCGTCAGTTGCTGGGAGAAATCCCGACGGTTTCAGCGCTCGTTGCCTATCTCAAAAAAGAAAAACCGGCAAAGGAAGCCGTGGTGGCGCAGCGCACCGTGGCCCCTGTCTGGAGTGCTATGGCGTCTTCCGGGAATTCAGAGAATCCCAAACCCGCAACCCGATTCGGGCCCTACCGTCCGGTTCAAAAGTCGGGAAATGCGGGGCCGCTCAGCACCCGGCAACAAGCGAGTTTAGAGGCCCTCATTGCCCGCTACACTGCCTGCACCTCCGCGTCGAAAGCTTACACGGCAGCCAACCGTCCGCATTATGCCGACCCGCGTGCGGTCTCAGGATTTCAGGCGCTTTGGAAGGAAATGGTGTATCCGATTGTCTCAACCGGGGCCTCTGGATCGCGGATCACCGATCTCGATGGTCGGTCATTGGTGGACGTGACAATGGGGTTTGGTGCGTATTTTTTCGGACACTCTCCGGCATGGCTCACCAGCGCACTGGAAGCGCAATTGCACCAAGGGATTGAAATTGGTCCGCAGAGCGATCTTGCGGGAGGCGTGGCAAAATCGATTTGCCAGTTCACTGGCCACGAGCGGGTGACATTTTGCAACACGGGTTCCGAGGCGGTGATGGCGGCGATCCGGCTGGCGCGGACGGTGACCGGGCGCAACCGGGTGGCATATTTCAGCGGGGGCTATCACGGGATGTTCGATGAGGTGCTGGTGCGCGGGACATGGGTGAACGGTGCCTACCGTGCGCGACCGATCGCACCTGGGATTCCCACCGAATTGGTCGAGAACATGCTGGTGCTGGATTGGGCGGACCCCGCTTCGCTCGACATCCTTCGCGCCCACGCAGGCGAGCTTGCGATGGTGATGGTCGAGCCGGTGCAGAGTCGGCGTCCGGATGTGCAGCCTAAGGCGTTTTTGAAGGAGCTGCGCGAGATCACGACCCGTTCGGGATCCGCGCTCCTCTTCGACGAAGTGGTCACCGGGTTTCGGTGTCATCCGGGTGGTGCCCAAGCTTATTTCGGGATTCGGGCCGACATGGCAACCTATGGAAAAGTCCTTGGCGGGGGGATGCCGATTGGCGTGCTGGCGGGAGATCGAAAATTCTTAGATGCGCTCGACGGCGGCGCATGGAATTTTGGCGACGACAGTTTTCCAGAAGTGGGGATGACCTTTTTTGCGGGGACCTTTGTGCGGCATCCGCTCGTCCTTGCTGCGGCGGGAGCTGTGTTGGAGCGCCTTCGCGAGGGGGGACCTGGATTGCAACTACGGATGAGCGAGCGCACCGACCTGCTCTGCCGCACGCTCAATACGCACATGGAATCCGTCGGAGCACCCATTCGGATGCCGCATTTCAGCGCCTTTGCGATGGTCGAGCCGGGTCCGGATCTGCGGTTCGCCAGCCTGCTCTGGTATTACCTACGCGAAAAAGGGGTTCATATTTGGGAGCATCGTCCGGTATTTTTGACTCTGGCGCATACCGACGAGGATTTCGATTTCGTGGTGCGGGCATTTGCAGAGAGCGTGGACGAGATGCAGAAGGCGGAATTTTTACCGATCGGCAAACGTGGGGTTCCTGTGCCGGCCTTCCCCCGAAACGATCGCTCGCCAGTGACCGAAGCGCAGAAAGAAATCATTCTCGCGGCCGAACTCAGCTCGGATGCCAATCGTGCCTTCAACCAATCGATTGTCATCGATTTCCACGGACTGCTGGATGTCGAGGCACTGCAAAAATCCGTTCTGCTTCTGGTGCAGCGACATCCTTCTCTGCGGAGCTATTTTGATTTGAGCGGAGCCTCTGCGACCGATGGCATTGAGCAAATTTATGCTCCGATCCCCGAGGAGATCGCGCTTCCCGTTGAAAGCCAGACTCCTCTGGAATCGGTCTGTCATGCGGCCACTGCACATATCTTTGATCTTCGGACCGGGCCACTGGCCATGTGGAAATTGGTGCGGAGCGAATCCGACCGGAGCACCTTGGTTTTTACGGCTCACCACAGCATCTGCGACGGATGGTCGATGGGAATGATTGTGGAGGAACTCTCGAAGAGCTACAACGCCTTCCGGCAGGGTTTTGTGCCCATGTTGCCGCCTCCCATGCCATTTGCGGAGTTTGCCCGTGAGCAGGCTCGAAGGGTATCGGCTAGAGAGGATGAGGGGGATCGCAAGTTCTGGCTGGAGCAATTCCGCGAGGAGGCACCGATCCTTGAGTTGCCAACAGATCGCCGACATCCGGTGATGCGATCATACACCGGAGGGTTCGAGTCCATCGTGCTTCCTGGTCCGCTGCGTCAGCGCATTTTGGAGTCCACTTCGTCACTGGGAGGCACGCTGTTTGCCACGCTGCTGACCGGGTTCACGGCACTTCTGCAACGCCTCACTGGCCAGCATGAGTTCGTCGTCGGCGTGCCATCAGCGGGTCAGACCCAAGTGGGTTGTGATGAACT
>JBBQRY010000015.1:0-16788 GCA_038214335.1 Chthoniobacterales bacterium | reverse complement strand
GTCTGCGTCGAGACGGCGGAGGATATCGAATCCGTCAACGCCCGCGAAGCGATCACCCCCGATGGACATGTCAAAACCGGTCCTCGCCGGCGACGCCTTCCCACTGCGGGCGCGGTGGGGCTCACGCTCGGACGCGAAGGCCTCGAGCGCATGCGTGCGGCTCGCCAGAAGGAATGGAACGACGTGCAGGTGGAAGTGGAAGCTAAGAAGCGGCGTTTGGAGGATGTGAGAGGTTGGTTGGATTCCGGAAAAAATGGAGGCCTCGCCGACACCCGACTTCCCGATCGTGCCCATGCGCTGGGACAGTTGCCAAAGCTCGAATCCGATCTCGACAGAAACATCGGCACCCTCGACCTGCTTTCAACACCAGAACGCGCAGATCGCCAGGCTCGACTGAATGAATACGAGAAATCCGAAAAGACCATCCTGTCGCAAGTGGCCGTTCTCAATGACCGGAGAAATCAATTTGAGCTGAAAGTGTGCCCCCAGCGCGAACGCCTTGCCAGCACCGAAGAAGAAATGGAATCCGGACGCAACGCCGTCGAGTTGAGCCGCACGCTGCTCGAAGGTCAGTTCGGTAAAATTGCCGATCTCGAACTGCGAAGGGACGAGTTCCGCAAACAATTCTCGAAATGGGGCGATTGCTTTGGCGCGATCCAAGAAGCTGAGAAAACGGCTGGCGCAATCTTCGTCGAAGCCCTGCAACGCCGCAACAATGAGCGTCTCCTCTTGGCAACCTCGCGTGATGCGCAAGGTTCGCTGCGTCACCCGGAATACCAAGGGGAATTCTCTATCGACGATCCCTCCAATGAGGCGTGGTCGGCCCGGCTCCAGATGCTCGAAAGCGTCGAATTGGAAAAATCCCGACAGCTCGCTGCCGACCGAAAGCACGAATGGGAACGCCGACTCGAAGACAACGTCCTCAATGAACTGAACCGCCGGATCTCCAAGGCCACCAATACGATCCGTCAACTGGATCGCTTCCTCAGTAACCCGGTTGGAAAATTTCGTTACCGGATCAGCCAGCGCAAAGACACCGCCGGGTTTGGTGCGATCTGGTCGTTGCTGGACTCGGGGCTGGAGCCGACTGATCCGCTGGCTGCGGCGTTGGCCGACAGCGACGGCCAGCGTGCAAAAGACGAGCTCATGCGGGCGGTCGATGCCCCTGACGACGACCGCGCCAAGCGGTTGCTCGACTACCGCAACTACCACCACTATGACCTCGAAATGGTGCCTGCCGACAAGCCGGACGCCCCGCCGATTTCGCTCGGACGCAGCGGACGCAACCTGAGCGGCGGCGAGAGCCAGGCACCGTTCTTCATCTCGATGCTGGCGGCGTTTCGACGCGTGTATGATCGTGGCGACCGGGCCTCGACGCGCTCGCAACAAATCGGGTTGGTCGTGATGGATGAAGCATTTTCCAAACTCTCGGGAGATGGCATCGAGGACTGCTTGGCTCTCGCTCGCAACTTCCAACTCCAGCTCGTGATGGCCTTTCCTCCAGAGCGCCTCGGCGTGATGGTTCCCCATGCCCAAACGGTGATCATGTGTCAGAAAAATGTTGAGCGCGATCGTGAAGGCTACGTGACCGACATTACCAATATCCCGCTCATCACCACCATGGCCGACGCCATGGAGGCATTAGCATGAACCCGGCGCAGTCCCCGCTGGCCAGCGAGCTATTTCGTCAGTGGCAGCGCGCCCGCGGGTCTCGTGAGGAGTCCGCCTCACGCCCCTTTTCTCGGCGATGGGAAGACCTGCTCGAAGAGGCCGACATCATCACGGCCATTGACCGCGCCGATGCCGAACGCGATGCCCGCGCATTGGCTGAGCGAGACTGGCTCACCATCAAACCCGTGCGCTACCGTGAGCAGACCATCGACCGGGTTGCCATCCCGCTGGCTGCGGAAGACTCATGGATGACGGCCTTCGGGTTTGTTCGACCCGATGCGGCGGACTTCCGCCGGATTCGTGAGTTTCCGTGGATGCCGGCCATGGGATTTGTGCGCGAGATGCGCGGCAACATCGCCTTCGAGGACTTGCGTCGCCTCAACGACTTTCTCCTGTCAGGCCCTCGCGACATAGTGCCAATCAAAGAACGCTCGCTGGAGATTTTTGGCGATGAAAAGCGATTCGACGCGCTTGTTGGGTCATCGCTGTTTCGGGATGGACGCCTCGACCTGCGCCGCGATTTTTTCTGTGAGCAGATTGGTGCTCCCCTCGCATGGAAACGCGGACCTGTCGCAGCAGCTAATCACCCGATCCTCATCATCGAAAATGCCGCGACCTGGCATTCATTTTGCCGATGGAATCAGCAATCTGCGGAATTCAGTGCTGTCGTCTATGGCGAAGGCAACCGGTTCATCGAGGGCGTCCGCTATCTCGGCGATATTTTCGAGGAACTTGGCGGCGAGCGGCCGATGATTTACTTTGGGGATATTGACCCGCAAGGTCTCGTGATTCCCCAGACGGCCTCGCGACGATGCGTCCAGCGAGGATGGCCAGCGATCCATCCCCTCATGTGGGCCTACCAGGCGCTCATCGAAATCGGGGTTCCACAATCCTCCGATGCACCCATCCCCGAAGGCACCCTCTGCGACTGGCTCGGCACCCATGCCGAAGCCGCCCGCCGCCTGCTCGCCTCAGGTCAGCGCATCGCTCAAGAACACATTGGCTGGGAATTTCTGATGCTTTGACGCGGACCGTGGGTAGCAAGCAGCTTGAGCGTGTGTCTCAAATTTTATTTGGGCACACCGGGTGCTATGGTTGGAATTGTCTGACAACAGATTTTTTCTCACTCTGACCTCGTTCAGGGAATCCATGAACCTTGCTGCGCCCGACCCGCACGCAGATCGCGGCGGGTAGTGAATAAACCCAACTCTGAGAATTTCCTCAGGTCTTCTGATCGAGGATCGTGGCCTTGACCTGTTCGGGAACCTGCTCGAAATGCGAGGGTTCCATCGAGTAGGAGGAACGTCCTTTCGAAAGCGAGCGGATCGCGGTGGCGTATCCGAACATTTCGGCCAGAGGAACTTCTGCAGTGATCGTGCAGAGGTTGCCCTTGGTTTCGATGCCCATGATCTTTGCGCGGCGGCGGTTCAGGTCACCCATGATGTCACCCTGGAATTCGTCGGGCGTGATGTTCTCGACCTTCATGATCGGCTCGAGCAAGATCGGCTTGCCTTTTTTGAGGCCATCCTTGAGCGCAAAGATGGCTGCCATCTTAAACGCCATTTCGTTGGAATCCACGTCGTGGTAGCTTCCGTCGATGATCTGAACATGCACGTCGATGACCGGATATCCAGCCACCACACCGTTGAGAACTGCTTCGTTAAAGCCTTTGATGACGGCCGGAATGAATTCCTTGGGAATCGTGCCGCCAACGACTTTGTTCTCGGTCGTGATCCCTTTGCCACGCTCGTTGGGAGTGACTTTGCAAACGACGTGGCCGTATTGACCGCGCCCGCCGGATTGCTTGACGAGCTTCCCTTCGCCATCCGCCGTTGCAAGAATCGTCTCCTTGTAGGCAATCTGTGGTTTGCCGGAATTTGCCTCGACTTTGAATTCACGTAGCATCCGGTCACGGATGATTTCGAGGTGCAGCTCGCCCATGCCGGCAATGATCGTCTGGCCGGTATCCTCGTTGGTGAAAACCCGGAAGGTCGGATCTTCTTCGGCTAGGCGCTGGAGCGCGATACCCATTTTTTCTTGGTCAACCTTCGTCTTAGGTTCGACCGACATGCTGATGACGGGGTCCGGGAAGGACGGTGGCTCAAGGAGGATCGGATGATCTTCGTCGCAGAGCGTGTCACCGGTCGTGATGTTCTTGATGCCCACGATGGCCGCGATGTCGCCCGCGTAGCAGGTATCGATGTCTTCGCGCTTGTCGGCTTGAATTTGAATGAGTCGGCTGATGCGTTCGCGCTTGTTCGTGCGCGGATTATACACGGTGTCGCCCTTTGAGAGCTTGCCGGAATAGACCCGGAAAAACACCAGTTTACCAACGAACGGATCACTCCAGAGCTTAAAGGCGAGAGAGCAAAAATTAGCGTTGTCGTCAGAGGGAGCAAGGATGACCTCCGTCACGTTGTCGGGATTCAGTCCCTTCGCTGCCGCGATGTCCAGAGGACCGGGAAGGTAGTCAATCACCGCATCCACAAGGAACTGGACGCCCTTGTTTTTGAATGCTGATCCGCCGA
This sequence comes from Chthoniobacterales bacterium, assembly GCA_038214335.1. Lineage (GTDB taxonomy): Bacteria > Verrucomicrobiota > Verrucomicrobiia > Chthoniobacterales > Terrimicrobiaceae > QYQL01. The sequence goes on along the minus strand of JBBQRY010000015.1, from coordinate 12,589 downwards.
CCACCGGAACAAACCGGTTGGCAATCGTCTGACGCCGAATGGCCGCCTTGAGATCGACTTTGCTGATGGGCCTTTCTTCGAGGAACATCATGCCAAGCTCTTCATCGAGGTCGCAAAGTTGCTCGATGAGATCGTTGTAGGCTTTTTTGGTGCTCTCCTCGAACTCTGCAGGCACTTCTTGGATCTCATAGGTCGATCCCATCGCATCGTTGTCCAAATAAATCACCGCCTTGTGGTTGATGACGTCAATTTGACCCTTGAGGTAATCCTCGCGACCCAGCGGGATGAGCACAGGCCATGCGTTGGCACCGAGCTTGGTGCGCATGCTGGCGACCGCGGCATCAAAGTCCGCTCCCGTGCGGTCCATTTTGTTAACGAAAGCGATACGCGGCACACCGTATTTGGTAGCCTGACGCCAGACTGTTTCGGATTGCGGCTGCACGCCAGCAACTCCGCAGAAAACGGCAACCGCCCCGTCGAGCACGCGCAGGGAGCGCTCGACCTCAGCCGTGAAGTCCACGTGGCCGGGAGTGTCGATGATGTTCACCCGCATCTTGATGCCCTCGTAGACTTTATAGATTTCCGCTTCGGGACGCTGCATCCACGCACAGGTGGTGGCTGCCGAGGTGATCGTGATTCCACGTTCGCGCTCCTGCTCCATCCAATCGGTCACGGTGGTTCCTTCATGCACCTCACCGATCTTGTGGATCATGCCGGTGTAGAACAGAATCCGCTCGGTGAGAGTCGTCTTGCCGGCGTCAATGTGCGCGGCAATACCGATGTTGCGTGTGCGCTCCAAGGGGTAAGCGCGGTCGGGTGAATTGGGATTTTCTGACATGTTGGACTTAGCGGGAATAAAGTTCGACGACGAGCTGCTCGTTCACGATCGGGTTGATCTCTTCGCGGGAAGGGATGCGGACGACGCTTCCTGAGAGGTTGTCTTTATCAGCCATCAGCCAATCGGGAGTGGAAGCGATGCTGGTGAGCTCAACGCCACGGGCACCGAGGCGCTTGGATTTGTCTGCGGCCTTAACCGCGACGACATCGCCGGGTTTGAGGTTCATCGACGAAGCAGAGGATTTGCGTCCGTTCACAGTGATGTGTCCATGGGCCACCATCTGGCGCGCTCCGCGCAAGGTCTTCGAGAAGCCGAGCTTTTGGACGACATTGTCGAGGCGGGTCTCGAGGAGCTGGAGAAGAATCTCACCGGTCACGCCGCGGCGGGTGCTGGCGATGTGGAAATACCTGCGAAATTGCTTTTCGAGCACGCCGTATTGATGACGGAGCTTCTGCTTCTCGGCGAGCGCGAGCGAGTAGTCGCTCTGTTTGCGGCGGCTCCCCTTGGGTCCGTGCTGGCCGGGAGGAAAGTTCTTCTTTTCAAAGGCTTTCGCTGAGCCGCTGATGAGCACGCCGTAACGGCGGCTGATTTTGGTTTTGGGTCCTGTATAACGTGCCATTTTAAAAAGTATTCAGTGTTCGGTTTTCAGTTTTCAGAGTGTTAGTAGCGGAAGAGTCGGGTGATTCGGGTTAAGATGTTGCAGCAGAGCTGAAAACTGAACACTGAATCACTGAATACTTCCTGCGTCGATCAGACGCGGCGTTGTTTGGGTGGGCGGCAGCCGTTGTGTGGGACGGGGGTCACGTCGCGGATGGAGGTGACATCGAGACCGATGGCTTGCATGGCGCGGACGGCGGATTCGCGACCGGCCCCGGGGCCTTTGACGCGAACTTCCACTTCTTTGAGACCGTGGCCCATGGCTTGGCGACAGGCATCCTGCGCGACCATCTGGGCGGCGTAGGCTGTGCTTTTGCGTGAGCCTTTGAATCCACATTTGCCGGCGCTCGACCATCCGATCACCTGACCGCGAAGGTCGGTGACACTGACGATCGTGTTGTTGAAGCTGGCCTGAACATGAGCGACTCCTTGAGAGACGTTTTTGCTGCCTTTGGCTTTGACGATTTTGACCGGCTCAATGGCGTCGTCGAGCGAGATGCTGACAGGGGCCGGAGCGGCGGCGGCGGCCGCTGCGCCTTTGGTCTTTTTAGGCACCTTGGTTTTGGCGACTTTCGGCTTAGCGGCGGCTTCTGGTTTGGCGGCATCGGCGGCTGGAGCTTCGGGCTTGGCAGCGTCGGCAGCTTCTTCCGTCTTTGCAGCGGCCTCGGGCTTGGATGCCCCGTCAGCAGGCGCTTCGGACTTGGCGTCTTCAGCAACCGGTGCCTCGGGCTTGGCATCTTCAGCGACAGGGGCCTCGGACTTGGCGTCTTCAGCAACCGGTGCCTCGGGCTTGGCATCTTCGGCGACAGGGGCCTCTGACTTGGCGTCTTCAGCAACCGGTGCCTCGGACTTTACCGGTTCAGCGATAGGTGCTTCGGACTTGACGTCTTCGGTAGCCGGGGCTTCGGGCTTGACGGCCTCAGCGACTGGTGCGGGCGTCTCGGCGACAGCTTCGGTTTTTTTCGGTTCCGCCGCAGGTTCTTCGGCGGGTGTATGGGATGGATTCTCTTCGGCCATGATCAGATGAGGTATTAGACTTTACCGGTTTTGGCATCCTTATTGCGCTGGACGCCGACGGTTTTGCGCGGACCCTTGCGGGTGCGGGCGTTGGTGGAGGTGCGCTGTCCGCGCACGGGAAGGCTGCGGCGGTGGCGGATGCCCCGGTAGCAGTTGATCGCCTGGAGGCGTTTCAGGTTGCCCTGAACTTCGCGTCGCAGGTCGCCTTCGATGGGAATCTTGTTCGCATTGATGGCGTGAATGATCGCGTTAAGTTGTTCGGGTGAAAGATCTTTCGCACGTGCGTTCGGATCGATGTTCGCCTGTTCGAGCACTTTTTTCGTGTTGCTCGGTCCCATGCCATAAATATAGGGCAGGGAGGCTTCGATGCGTTTGTCGCCGGGGATATCAACTCCAAGTAAGCGTGGCATAAGTAGGTGGTTTTGGTTGGGCGAAAAAAATCAGCCCTGTTTTTGTTTATGGCGCGGGTTTTTGCAGACGACGCGCACGACGTTTTTCCGGCGAACAACCTTGCAGGCTTCGCACATTCTTTTGACAGAGGCTCGGACTTTCATTTTCTTCTTCTATAGTGATTTGGTGACGACGATTCGTTTTTGTGGCGGTAGGTGATCCGACCTTTGGTCAGATCATAGGGAGACATCTCCACCATGACCCGATCCCCTGGAAGGATACGGATGAAGTGCAGCCGCATTTTTCCAGAGATGTGAGCGAGGATGCGGTGCCCGTTTTCCAGTTCGATTCGGAACATGGTATTTGGGAGCAGCTCGACAACTTTGCCTTCTACTTCAATAGCGTCTTTTTTGGCCATGTCAATACTTCCGGCAGGTTGTCGGTCACGAGCACCGTGTGTTCAAAATGAGCAGAGGGCAGGCCGTCAGCGGTGACGGCAGTCCACTTGTCCGCAAGGACGCGAACTTTGGATTTTCCGAGGTTGATCATCGGCTCGATGGCGATGGTCATCCCGGCTTTGAGTTTGGGACCGGAGCCCCGCTTTCCGAAATTGGGAACCTGCGGGTCTTCGTGGAGGCTGCGGCCCACGCCGTGGCCAACAAATTCGCGAACGACGCTGAACCCATGTTCATGGGCTTGGGTCTCGACGAAATTGGAAATGTCACCAACGCGGTTGTTGGGACGTGCGAGCGCGACGGCTCCATCAAGGATCTCCTCCGTGACGGCAAGGAGGCGCTCGACTTCCGGCTCAATGATACCGACCGCTACCGAGGTGGCGGTGTCGCCGATCCAGCCGTCGCGAAAAATTCCGACATCGAGTTTGACGATATCGCCGTAGGCAATTTTGCGTGATCCGCCGATGCCGTGCACGACTTCCTCATTGATGCTGATGCAGATGTGGCCGGGAAATTTGCGGTAGCCGAGAAAGGCACTGCGCACGCCGGCTTCGGACATGAGCTGGGAGGCCGCATGGTCGATCTCGCCGGTGGTGATGCCGGGAGCCACAAGGGTGGTCAGCTCGCAAAGAATCTCGGCGGCCGATTCTCCTGCCAGACGCATTTTCTCGATCTCGTGTGGGCGCTTGATCGGGATCATTCCGTGGCCCTCAGATCGTTGTAGAGCAGGTTGAACACGGAATCGCGTCCGAAGCGGACATCGACTTTTTTGAGCAAACCAGCGGCTTCGTAGTGGTCGGAGATCGGCTGAGTGTATTCGTGATACTGGGCGAGACGCTGGTCGAGGGCCTCGATGGTATCGTCCTGACGGCGGGCCAGCTTGCCTTCGCATTTCGGACAAGGATCCGTCACGGTCAGCTTGTGAAATTTTTCGTTGAACACCGCGCCGCACTTCGTGCAGGTCAGGCGTCCGAGCATCCGGCTGCGGACTTCGGAGTCTGGAAGCTCTAGGAGATAAACCGTGTCGATTTGAAGGTTTTTATCAACGAGGAGTTGATCCAAAGCACGGGCCTGGCCGATGGTGCGAGGGAAGCCGTCGAAGATGAAGCGCGAGTGGGTGCCGAGCCATTGGCTCACGAACCGGACGGCGAGTTCATCGGGGAAGAGAAGTCCGCGGCTGACATACGTATCGGCTTCGAGGCCAATCGGGGTGCCTTTGGCGCGCTCGTTGCGGACGATTTCGCCGGTCGAGACATGCGGGATCCCAAAGACTGCTCCCAAAAGGGAGGCCTGCGTGCCTTTTCCTGAGGCCGGGGGTCCGAGCAAAACGATGCGATTTTTCAAAGTTTTGTGGGCCCTATTGTTGGGCGGCGAGATAGATGGTTACGCCGGCGATGATCAGGAAGCCTAGGGCGGCATACATCCAGACGAGAGTTTGATCGTTGAGAAGGTTGCCAGAGCCCATGCGAGGACGCTGGTCGCGGGATCCGCGCATCCGACCCTTACGAAGGAATCCGTCGTAGTGGCGCTGGAGCAGATGGGTTTCCACCTGGCGCATGGTGTCGAGCACGACACCGACAATAATCAGGAGGCCAGTGCCGCCAAAGAACTGCGAAGTCATATACGGGACATTGAGTCCTTGGGTCAGCATCTGCGGCAGCACGGCAATGATTGTCAGGAATGCCGCCCCTGCGAAGGTCAGGCGGGTCATCGTGTAGTCTAGGAAATCGGCCGTTGGCTTACCGGGGCGAACTCCAGGAATGAAGCCGCCATATTTTTTAAGATCATCTGCAATCTGGACCGGCTGGAATTGCGTGGCCACCCAGAAGTAGCTGAAGAAGAAAATCATGACGCCGTAGAGCGCGTAGTGAAGCCATCCAGTGGAGAGCATGTTGGCGAGTTCTTGCGCCCAGCGCTGACCGGGGAAGGCCATGTTGAAAATCGTCGAGGGGAAAAGGAGGATCGCTTGGGCAAAGATGATTGGCATGACGCCCGCGTAGTTCACCTTCAGCGGCATGTATTGGGTCTGACCGCCGTAAACTTTGCGTCCGACCACGCGCTTGGCATATTGGATGCTGACTTTTCGCTGGGCTTGGGTGACGGCAATGACAGCCGCAACGACAAGGACAAGAAAGGCCACCATGAGCACCAGAACAATCGGACTGACTGCCGCTTGGGCGTCGGGACCGGAGGGGACGAACGTGCGCCATGCCTGAATGAGACCGGCAGGAAGTTGGGCCAAGATACCGACCGTGATGATCAGCGAGACACCGTTACCAATGCCACGTTCGGTGATCTGATCACCAATCCACATAAGGAACATCGTTCCGGCAGTCATCGTGAGCACAATTGTCATCTGGAAACTGAATCCAGGGTTCGTGACCAAACTGACGCCCAGCCGGTTGACCGTCTCCATGATGCCTGGAAGGAACGGATTGTGCAGCGGATTCTCAAACGACTTGGCCAGCAGAAAAGCTTGGAAAATACAAAGCACGATCGTCGCATACCGGGTGTATTGCATGATCTTCTGACGGCCGCCATCCTCACGGGACAGCTTGCCGAGCTGCGGAATCACCGCTGTCAGCAGTTGCAGCATGATCGATGCACTGATGAATGGCATGACGCCGAGTGAGAAAATCGCGCAGTTCGCAAGGGCACCACCGCTGAAAAGGTTAAAGAGATCTGCCACGCCGCCGGCTGATGCCTGATTTGCGCGGTCCATGAACCAATGCCGGAGGACATCCGCATTCACGCCCGGCGCGGTGATTGCCGAACCCGCACGCACCACCACAATCATCGCCAATGTAAAGAGCACACGCGTGCGCAGCTCCGGGATTTTGAAAATGTTGGCGAATGCGGCGATCATGGATTACTTCGCAGACTCAGAATTGGCGGAATGCAGCTTCGGAATCTCAATGGTTCCGCCTGCTTTTTCAATTTTTTCGCGAGCGGTTGCACTCACTTCGTCCACCAGGATATTGAGGGCTTTGGTGAGCTCGCCACGTCCGAGTATTTTGACGCCATCAAAGCGTCCGTTCACGAGACCGATCTTGCGGAGCGAGTCTTCGGTCACCGAGTCACCGGCTGCGAAATGCTTTTCGAGCGAATCGAGATTGACGACGCCATAGACGGTCTTGAACGCGGCGTTGCTGAAGCCGCGCTTGGGAAGACGCCGGTAGATGGGCATTTGACCGCCCTCGAATCCGAGACGGATCGAGCCGCCCGAACGGGCCTTCTGGCCTTTGTGGCCTTTGCCGGAGGTCTTTCCTTTGCCGGAACTTTCGCCAATACCGAGGCGTTTGCGGCGGTGCTTGGCACCAGGATTGGGTTTTAGATCGTGAAGTCTCATGGGAATCAGGCGACCGCGGGTTCAGCGACCTCGACCTTGGGCCGGATCGTTTTGCCACGGAGGCGGAAAATTTCTTCTTTCTGACGGAGTTGGGTGAGGGCGGCGAGTGTGGCGTGAACGACGTTGGCGTGGTTGCTCGAACCGAGCGACTTGGCGAGCACGTCGCGGATGCCGACGGCTTCGATGACGGCGCGGACTCCACCCCCGGCGATGACACCAGTTCCGGGCGAGGCCGGACGCAGGAGGACGCGGCCTCCGCCGTATTCCCCGATCACTTCATGCGGAATAGTGTTTTCTTTCACGGCAATCTTCACCATGTGCTTGCGTGAGGAATCGGTGGCTTTACGAATGGCTTCGCTCACTTCATTGGCCTTGCCAAATCCGATCCCGACTTTGCCTTTGTGATCGCCGCAGACGATGAGCGCACTGAAGCTGAATCGGCGTCCGCCTTTCACGACTTTGGCACAACGGTTGATGAACACGACTTTCTCCGTCGTCTCCTTGGGTTCGCTGGGACTGTTATCCGAGCGGGAATTCCTTCTATCTCTAGGTTTCGGAGGCATGATGGTCTTTCGTGTTGGTTAAAATTCGAATCCGCCTTCGCGGGCGGCATCGGCCAAGGCCTTGATCTTGCCATGGTATTTGAAACCACCGCGGTCGAAGACGACCTTGGTGATGTTTTTCGAGGCAGCTCGCTCGGCGACGAGCTTGCCCACTTTCTGGGCACCCTCGACATTGGCGCGGGTCTTCGCTCCGGAGCGCAGGTCGGTTTCCGTGGTGTTCACAGAAACAATTGTTTTGCCGGCTTCGTCGTCGATGACTTGGGCCGTGATGTGGCGTCCAGAAAAATGAACGGCGAGGCGCGGACGCTCGGCAGTTCCCGAGATTTTCTTGCGCAGGCGGGCGTGGCGGTGTTGGCGTTTGTCGGTAGCGGACATGATTATTGGACGGTTTTGCCTTCTTTGCGGCGGACTTGTTCACCCGCGAAGCGCACGCCTTTACCCTTGTAGGGTTCCGGCGGATAATACGCACGGATGTCGGCGGCGCACTGACCCACGATGTGGTTGTCAATGCCTTCGATGGCGATCTTCGTGTTGTCGGTGACAGTGATTTTGATGCCTTCCGGGATTTGGAAGTGGATCGGGTGAGACTTGCCAAGGTTGAGGTTCAGGGTCGTGCCCTGGACCGCTGCCTTGAAACCAACCCCTTGAATCTCCAGATTGCGGCTGAAGCCTTTTTCCACTCCAGTGACCATGTTGGCCAGAAGTGCGCGGGAGAGCCCATGGAGAGCTTTTTCTTGGCGGGATTCGCCGGAACGGGTCACCGAAAGCTCGGTGCCTTCGACTTTGGCTTTCACTGGACCGGGAAGCGTCCACGCGAGTTTGCCCTTGGGACCTTCGACGGCGACGGAGCCGGACTCGGAGACCGAGACCTTAACCGACGCCGGAAGCGTGATGATTTTATTGCCGATTCGTGACATGATTACCAGATGTAGGCCAGCACTTCGCCGCCCACGTTTTGTTTGCGCGCCTCGTGACCGGAGAGAACTCCCTTGGGAGTCGAAAGCACGGCGATGCCCATGCCGCCGAGGACGCGGGGGATTTCCCCGGCACCTACGTAGCGGCGCAGACCAGGACGGCTCACGCGTTTGAGCCCGGTAATGGCGCTGATTTTGTTGACAAATTTGATGCGGATTTTGAGCTGCGGATGCTTCTCGGTGGTGTCGAGTTCGTAGTCGGTGATGTAGCCTTCCTTCTTCAGGATTTTGGCCACTTCACTTTTGAGTTTCGAATACGGCATCTTAAACTCGTTTTTCTTTGCGCCTGCGGAATTGCGCAGGCGGGTCAGAAGGTCGGCGATGGGATCATTCATGGTCTTGGGATTCGTCAGGCAGCGGCTTCCGCAACCTTGGCTACAACTTTCTTGGCTTTGTCCGCAAACGGCATTCCGAGTTCGGTGAGAAGCAACTTGGCCTCTGCGTTGGTCTTGGCGGTGGTGACAATCGTTACGTCGAAACCAACGTTGCGCTTGATGCGGTCAAGTTCGATTTCGGGAAAGATTGACTGGTCGGTTACGCCGAGCGTGTAATTGCCGTTGCCGTCAAATGCGCGGACTGGCACGCCACGAAAGTCACGAATGCGGGGAAGCGCGGTCTTGATGAGACGTTCGAGGAACTCATACATGACGCGTCCGCGCAGAGTGACTTTGGCTCCGATGGGCTGCTTGTCACGAAGCTTGAAGTTCGAGATGGCCTTCTTGGAAACCGTGGTCACAGGCTTTTGGCCGGAGATCGTCGCCAGCTCGGTGCGGGCAATTTCCAGGGCTTCCTTCGTATCGGGTGAGGACCCGATGCAGGTGTTGATGACGACCTTAGAAACCTTTGGGATTTCGTTGACGTTCTTGTAGCCGCGCTGTTCGCGCAGGGCCGGCAGCACGCGGGTCTTGTATTCGATGAGAAGTTCGGGTTCCTGAGTCATGGCTTAAGCGGCTTTTTTCTTTGCCGGTTTGTCGGTGGCGGTCTTTTCGACCAGCTTGACGTTCGAGATGTGGATAGGGCCTTCGCGTTCGATGATCTGTCCGTTCGGATGGTCCTGGGACTTTTTCTGGTGCTTTTTGATCATGCGCACGCCTTCGATGATCACCTGGCTTTTGGCGGAGATGATTTCAAGGACTTTGCCGGACGAACCCTTGTGGTTGCCGGAGATCACCTGAACGATGTCGCCGCGACGAATGTGGAAATGGGGTTTGCTCATTTAGAGAACCTCCGGTGCCAGCGAAATAATTTTCATGAAATTCTTTTCCCGAAGCTCACGGGCAACAGGCCCAAAGATGCGGGTTCCACGGGGGTTCATATCCTTGTCGATGATGACAATCGCGTTGTTGTCAAAACGAAGGTAGGAACCATCTTCCCGCCGGACGGGTTGTTTGGTGCGAACAACGACAGCGCGGACGACATCGCCTTTTTTCACGGTGCCGCCGGAGGAGGCTTCCTTGACGTTGGCGGTGATGATGTCCCCAACGCGGGCGTCTTTGGTGGACTTGCCGATCACGCCAATCATGGTGGCCATGCGGGCACCGGTGTTGTCGGCCACGTCAATACGGGAGCGAAGCTGGATCATATCAGTGTTTCAGGATTTCGACCAGGCGCCAGCGCTTTTGGCGACTGAGCGGACGGGTTTCCATGATGCTGACGCGATCGCCAATTTTGGCTTCGTTCTTTTCGTCGTGGGCATGGAATTTGGTGATGTGTTTGGTGATTTTGCCGAACTTCGGATGCGGCACACGGGTGACCGTGCGGACGACAATGGTTTTGTCCATGGCATCGGACACAACCTCGCCGACGCGGGTTTTCCGCAGGGCGCGTTCACGCGTGGCGGGGGATTCAGTAGTGGTGATGGTGTCGCTCATTTACTTTGCGGAGGTTGTCTGTGTCTTTCCGCTGAGAACGGTTTCGATTCTTGCGATATTGCGGCGGAGCGTGCGGAGCATGTGCGGCTTTTCAAGCTGGCCGCTCTGCTGCTGCACACGAAGGTTGAAGAATTCCTCACGCATTTCACGTTTGCGGTTGAGGAGTTCCTTGGCGGTTAGTTCTTTGATTTCAGCAATCTTCATGACGGGAAATCAGCCTGCGTGGTGGCGGGCGATAAAACGGGTGCGAACCGGTAGTTTATTGGCCGCGAGGCGCAGAGATTCGCGGGCGACGGTCTCGGAGATTCCGTCGAGTTCAAAAAGGATATTTCCTGGACGCACGACGGCGACCCAGTATTCCGGCTGGCCTTTGCCTTTACCCATGCGGGTTTCCGGTGGACGGGCAGTGACGGATTTGTCGGGGAAGATCCGAATCCAGAGTTTGCCTTTACGTTTCATGTTGCGGGTGAGAGCAACACGGGCGGCTTCGATCTGGGTGTTGGTGATCCAGGCGCGTTCCAGCGTCTGGAGTCCGAACTCTCCAAAGTCGATACGAATATTGCGTGAGGCAAGTCCCTTGCGGCTTCCCCGCTGGGTCTTGCGATACTTCACGCGTTTTGGCATCAATGGCATATCAGGTCCCTTCTAAAAAAATTTGGTATGTTGGTGATCGGGTGGCGGCTCAGGCAGCAGGGGCGACAACCGGTTCTTTGGGTGTGGGTCTCGAGCGAATGGACTCGGTAACTTTTTCGGCTTCCGCCGGCTGTTCTTCAGGCTTTTTGCAAATCCAGCATTTGATGCCGATTTTGCCGGCAATCGTCATGGCTTCGGTGAAACCGTAGTCAATCGGAGTGCGCAGGGTGTGGAGGGGCACTTTGCCTTCGCGATACCATTCGGTGCGAGCGATTTCCGCGCCGCCAAGGCGGCCGGAGGAACGAATTTTGATTCCGAGTGCTCCCTGTTCCATGCAGATCTGGACCGCACGCTTCATGGCGCGACGGAAAGAAATCCGGCGTTCGAGCTGGGAAGCGACGTTCTCGGCGACAAGCTGGGCGTCGAGATCGGGGTTTTTGATTTCCACGATGTCGATCTTCACGGATTTGCCACCGGCGAGCTCGCTCACTTCTTTGGTGAGGTTCTCGATTTCGGAACCGCGGCGTCCGATCACCACTCCAGGGCGAGCCGTGTGAATGGTGACGCGCAGGCTATTCCAGGCACGCTCGATCACGATGCGGGCGACGGCGGCCTGCTTCAGTTTTCTCTTGAGGGTTCCGCGGATTTTGGCGTCGGCAAGAAGGTAGTCGGCAAAATCTTTGCGCGAGGCATACCAGCGGGAACCCCAGTCACGAGTGACGGGGAGGCGGAATCCGATTGGGTTGACTTTTTGTCCCATGGTTTAGTTCTTGGAGTCCGCTTCAGGGGCGGATGGTTCAGTGGCGGGCTCAACGGGCACCGGTGTGGCGGCTGCTTTCTTTGAGCGTGGCTTTTTGGTTTTTGCCGCAGGTTCGCGGCGTTTGATTTCGATTTCGTCGGTGAGAGTGATCCGGATGTGACTGGTGCGTTTGCGGATGGGACCTGCACTGCCGCGGGCTTTCGGCTGCGAGCGCTTGAAGGTAGGGCCTTCGCCAACGATCGCCTCTTTGATGACCAAAGTCGCGGGATTGACGTTGTTATTATTCTCCGCGTTGGCAATCGCGCTCTTCAGCGTCTTGGTGATGAGGAGGGCAGCCTTCTTGGGCGTGAAGCGGAGCAAGTCCAAGGCGTCCGTTGCCGGAAGGCCTTGAATTTCCCGCGTGACTTCCCGTGCCTTAAAGGCGGAGATGCGCGCGTATTTGTAAATGGAGTTTACCTGCATGTCGTTGTTGGTTTGAAAACTTACTGTTTGGCGTCCACCCGCAGGCGGTCGCCGGTTTTTACGGTCACTTTTTCCGATTCGAGATTTTGAATCACTGCTCCACAGATCCTGTCGCGCACATCCACGACCCGGACAGATCCGATCCGACGCTCATCGCGCCAGACTTGGAAAGGCATTCCGACTTTCACGCCGTGCTTGGCACCGATATTGCCGACTACTAGAGAGAGGTCGTCTTTCGTATCGACCACCATTCCGTCGGCTAATGTGGCTTCAATGGCACCGGCACCTGGGGCGTGCGGAGTGCCGAGCACTTCGCTCGTCTTACGCAGCTCAGCTTCCACAGCCATGCGGGCCTGCGGGTGGATGCCTTCTGTGGTTTTGATGAGAACTTGGATGCTTTCTGAAAGCCGGACCAGTTGGTTCACCGCGTCCTCGTTCTGCTTTTTCATGAGACGAAGATCGCGCACGGCGGCTAGCAGTCGTTGCTCGATTTTCTCGGGTTCTTTATCGAGACCCGCGAGCCCGTAGGCATCGAGTTTGAGCTGGAGCTCATTCGACTGGCGCTTGAAAACTTCCGCTTCCATGTTCGCCATGGCAAGGCTCTCGGTGAGCGCCTTGAT